>NZ_JBBMEP010000007.1:0-135391 GCF_040096475.1 Faecalibacterium faecis
AAGAACACCGCTTGACTGCCTCCTGCGGTGATGGCAGACAGCCGAACCGGACTGTCCGCATTCTGGAACATGGTCAGAGTCAGACTCAGGCGGTTGCCGCCCATCATGCTGTACCGTTCAAACACCCGGACACTGCACCGAGCATCGCCCTCTTTGAAATCACTGCCTGCCTCCAAATCTGCAGACCAACTGCTGTCTGGAATTTCATTTTCCAGCTTCCGGAGCAACTTGTCAAAGTTTTTGTTTCGGATGGTCTTTTCAAAGATTGCCATAATGGTTCCTCCGTTCTGACAATAAAATTCAGTCCCTTAATCTTGATACGAGCAGAGCCACGGGAAAATTGCGGAGAAATCGCTTGAAGAGAGGAATTTTGTCTGATTTGATTATAGCATATCTTTTGGAAGAACAAAATACTTTATGTACGCCGCCCGCAGGCGGCAAAAATCAGTCCGGGGGAAATTCCAGTTCGGCAAACTCCGCATCGGTCAGCAGCTTCAGCTTTTCGATAACCCCCTCCGACAGTTCCCGCAGGGCAGTTTCATCGGGCATCAGGTAGCACTGCATGAGCCGCAGTTCGTGGACAAGCCCCATCCGGGTGCCGGTGTTGTAGAGCATCATCAGCATCAGTTCCTCATGGTTAAAGTTCATGTTCAGCCCTCACTTTCCGGCATACCGTGGGATTGCACTCCGGGGCATCGCACTTTTCCTTTAGATTCATCAGCACCGAAGGGCGTTCCGGCTTTGTATCCAGAAACCCCGGCAGTTCTTTGAAGCCGATGCTGTCCACATAATGCACAGACACCTCGCCATTGCGTTTAAGTGCGATCACATCGCTGACCGACAGGCTGTGCCCCTCAAAATCCTGCGGACGGGAGAGGTTGAACATCTGAAATAGTTCTTCCAAAACCTCGTTGTTCGGCACATCCTGCCACATGGCGGGCAGATCAGCATAGTAGGTGACCTCGTAATGCTCCGGGTCTGGCGTTTTGCCCCGACGATGCAGTTCCCGCATGGAAGCAAATCTTTCATCGAGGATTTTTTCGTCATGCCGCAGCTGCATCACCATATAAACATCGCACCCTGCGTTCAGAAACTTCTGCGGGATGTCCGTCATGGGTTCATCGTCAAAATTCTGGTTCCATTTTTGCTGCATCATCCACCTCACAGTTCCGGTGCAGAACGTGCAGAGGATTTTGGCGCAGACGTATCACTTGCCAGTTCTGCCAGCTTTTCCAGTGTGGAAGGGCGATGGTCTGCACCCAGTTCCTCGGCTTCCGCAACCTTATCCATGACGGCATCGTAGTCCTGCAACAGCCGCCGCCCCTTTTCCATGTGGTGTGCTTCCAGAATCTGCTCACGGGCTTCCTGAATGGTCAGTTCCGGGGCATCCAACTGCCCGCCGTCCATCACGGAAAAATCGCTGTGGTAAATGGTGTAGTCCCATCCATCCTCACAGGACTGGATGGCAAGATAACCTTTGCCACCCAGTTCCCATGCGGCCTGCTCGTCCTGTGTCTGAATTTCGGGGTAGAAGTCTGCATGGTTCCGCTCCATGACCTCGGCAAACTGGCAGATGTGGAACACATTGCCCAGACCGCCCATGTCAAAGTGATAATCATCCAGATGTTCCACCCGTGCCGTAAAACTGCGCCCATCCGGGTAATCCACCTGAATCACTCCGCCATCGGGAATGCGGTAGAGGTCGTCATAGTGGCTGTTGATGAGACGAATATCCTTCGGCAGCGTTTCCGGCTCCCAGATGCGCCGCCTGCCGATGCCCGCCTGCGGGATGTTTTCGAGGATCTTTACGCTTTCCTGTTGGATGGCCTTACGGTCATCGTCCGAAAGTTCAAACAGATACCAGTTCCGGGCGGCAGGGATGGTGTTTTGTCCATCTGGCGGCAGATTCTTTTCCGAGATCTGCCCACTTTCCAGCGGCTCGCCAGTTACCTTGTTATAAGTGGCAAAGCCGACCCCTGCACCGTTTTCCCGGAGATGCAGATAGCGTTCATCGTTGATAAGGTAGACCGCTTCTTTTATCTGCTCCATCAGCACCCACCTTCAAATTCCAGCGAAAACTTGCTGCGGCCATCGGCTTCACAGGACAGCAGCACGGTGGCATTGTAGGTCTTGCCCTTGGCACTCTTGCAGTCTTTCAGGCGGACCCGGCCATCCCGCAGCAGCTTATCTGCCACATGAGCGTCCAGATGCTTGCCCAGACGCTTAAAGAACGCATTGTCCTTCCACAGTACGAAACGGCACTCTCGGTTCTCGCAGAACCAGCCCTTTTCACGCTCCACAACATTTGCACCGCAGTTCGGGCAGATACCAATAATCTTGTTTTTCATAAGCGCATACTCCGACTCAGGATCGCACACAAGAATGTCGTCATCCGTGACGAGAAAAGCATTGCAAATTTCTCGCTTTGCGCTGAACGACTTGCCAGAGCCGGGAGTGCCCAGAATCAGACCGTTGGGGTTTTTCAGCTTTTTGCGATCCACCATGATAAGGTTGTTGGACAGGGCGTTCAGGCCATAATAGAGGGCTTCTTTGCCATTGTCGAACAGCTCCTGCGTAGTAAACGGCACAAAAATTGCCGTGCTGCTGGTGGTCAGTCCCCGCTGAATTTCGATTTGGCAGTCTGCCAGCGGCAGCGAGGACATAAGCCCCTGCTCCTGCTGAAAATCCAGCCGACACAGTTCACAGTTGTGCTTCTGGGCAATGCTGACCGCCTGAAACACGTTGGTTTCCAGTTCCTGCTCGGTCTTGCCGGTGTTCAGCACCAGAAAAGTGACAAGGAACATCCGCTCGTTTTGCGACTGTAATTCTTTCAGCAGGGCTTTTGCATCCCGCCCGTAAGTCGCCAAATCGGACGGCAACACGTCCATGTCGTATCCGGCGCGGACGGCTTTTTTCTGTTCCTCGATCTTTGATCTATCGAGTTCGGTAATCGTGTGCTTGATGGTTTTGATGGCCTTGTTCTGGTCAACGGACTGGATGTGCATGGTAACGATCTGGCTGGAATCCATGTCCAGAAAATCCTTCAAGAGCTGGTCGCTGAGGTCGGATGCCGTGATGGACAGGAAGCTGACCGCCCCGAAGATGCCGCCCATCTGAAAGGTCCGGCTGTTCTTAAACGCCAGCGCAGTGGGTGCAATGGCATCCTTTACGGACAGACCACTGGGCACAAGGTCTTTCCAGTTGAAGTGGAACTTGTTGGCACCGTCCATGTTCAGCATCCCGTGCATCAGCCGCAGACGCTCCGTACCGTCCAGCGGCTTTGCCAGAACGCCCAGTCTGTGGAAATTGTTCATCAGGTCGTTCTGGATGTGCTCCAACCGGGGTTTGACCTGCGCCATGCTGTCACCCTCGATGCCGTAGGTCAGGAATTTTGTCTTTGTCAGGCCGTTGTTGCCCTTGGAAAGCTGCTGCCGCAGCATCTGGCTGTACTCGGCACGAACATCGTCAAAACCATCCTGCTGATACGGGATACGGATGGACTTTTCAAAGTCTGCACTGTCCGTAGCAGTGTTCACAAAGGACAGTTCAAAGTGGATGGAGCTGTCGAAAAAGTTGAGAAAACTGCACCATTCCTCAAAGATGGCGGTCTTGTCCTCCTGCTGCGCCAACTGATAGTTGATATCCTGATACTGGATGGTGCGGGTGTAGTAGCCGGGGCGGACACGGCAGGTGCCGTCCTCAAACATCCGCTGAAACGGGATGCTCTCCTGTGCCGTGCGGGGCACTGTGGACTTGGGCGGCTTTTTGCCGTCCTTATTCTTTTTCAGAAACGGAATCACGGGTGTCATCTCCCTTCATAAGCAGTGCATAGTAGTTGCGGGTCTTGTACGGACGCACCTTCGGGCGAACAAAACGTGCCTGAAGGTAGTACCGCAGAATCTTTTCGGCGGGCTGTCCGTTTTTCTGGTACATCGCCAGAAAGAACATGGGCAGCATGACCGCCATCATGCCGAGGGTAGCGCCGGAATTGCCTGCGGTGTCCCGCAGAACAAAGAACAGCGGCACGCCCACAACTGCCGCTGCACCAAAACAGATAAGCTGCCGGGCGGTCAGATTAAAGGCTACTTTGGACTTCACCTTGCTGAAATCGCGCGGCACGGAAATATACGCTGCCAAAAAAACACCTCCAATCAGTGGGCACCCAGTATGCTCTTGGCCACAGAACTGGTCTTGAACAAACTGAAACAAAGAAGAATCGTATAGCCGACAATGCTCCAAATGGAGTTGATGGCATCCCCGGATATGGCGACGTTCTGAAGCAAAACTGCGTAGATCGCCACGCAGATCAAAATCAGGAAGCCCTGAAATCCCAGCGCAAACAGCGAGCGAAGATAATTCTGTCCCACATGGGATTGCTCATGGTTGCCCCATGTTGCCATCGGGATGGGAGCCAGACTGACGGCCATATAGATTTCAATCATTCTTCCGTAGACGATGACGAAAATCACAATGGACAGGATGCGCATGGTAATGCCAATGAAGAAGGACTGCAAGAACAGCCCGAACAGTGGGCCTACGTCCATCTGCATCATGCTGGATTGCAGCATGGAAAGCCCGATGTCGTTGACCCTTGTGTTGCCGGAAATAATGCCGCTGGAATTTGCCACCACCTGCTGCGTCACATCGAACACCGCCATGATGATGTCGAAGGTGTTGGAGATCATCCAGACCGAAATGGCAGTTTTGAAGATCCATTTCATCAGCAGCGCAGGTTCAAATTGTGCCATGTTATTGTGCTGGGTGATCATCTCGATTAGTTCATAACAGGCAATAAAGGTCAGGATGATGCCTGCAATGGGCAGCACCACATTCCGGGAGAGGGCCTCGATCATAGCGAAAACGCGCGGTTCAAAACTGGATGGTTTGGTGCCGACCTGCTGTGCGATGTTGCCCACTTGGGTGTTGACGTCATCGAACAGGCCGGAAAGATTGGACATGATCGCAGCTGTCAGCAGTGACTTGATCCAATCGGAGATTGCTTTGAGAACGGTTTCCACTCAGCGCCACCACCTTAAAAGAAATGGTTGATGAGGGTCTTGAGCAGGTTGAGAACAAAGATGAGGTTCGTCAAAAAATTCATAGAAACATCTCCTTTTTGATAGAACGTATGGCTTGAAAATTCGCTCCACAAGTACAAAAACCGTTAGCCACGGTGAGTTGGAGCAATATGTATGGGCGGCAGATGCCGCCCGCAGTTTTTAGCCGAACAGACCGCTCAGCAGGGGGATCAGGGTAATGCCGATCAGGGCGACACCACCGCCAGCCATGAGCTGCTTCATACCCTGACTCTTTGCGGAGGGGTTATCACCGCCGTAACCTTCCATGAGGTTCACAGCACCCCACACGCCCAGACCAGCACCCAGTGCCACGACCAGAGTCTTCAGAACGTCCACTGCACTGTTGAAAAATTCCATAGCTATATCTCCTTTGCTTTGAAAAAATGACTCCGCACACACCTGAAATCTGTTTGTTCCTATCCCGCAAGCTGCGGTGAGAGTTGATTTACTGGTGTATTTCTTGGGTCAGTAGATGATTTCGTTGAATTGAACGGTAGAAGGGATTAGCCGAACAGACCGCTCAGCAGCGGGATCAGGGTGATGCCGATGAGGGCAACGCCGCCGCCAGCCATCAGCTGCTTCATGCCCTGACTTTTTGCGGAGGGATTATCGCCGCCGTAGCCTTCCATGAGGTTGACAGTACCCCACACGCCCAGACCGGCACCCAGAGCAACGACCAGAGTCTTCAGAACATCCACTGCACTGTTGAAAAATTCCATAATTGCATCTCCTTTGTTTTGAAAAAGTGACCCTGCACACACCTGAAATCCAGTGATGAACTGCCGCAAACTGCGGCAAGCGCTGATTTGCTGGCGCGCCTTTTGGGCCAGGGTAAAAAATAACCGCTCGTCTTTGTCAGGCGGGCGGGAGTGAATCAACATCCACGAGGACGAACTGGTCATCCGAGTGGATTTTTTCTTTATGGCTCAGATATTTTTCAATATCCAGAGCGTTTTTGGGGTTGGCATCCGATGTTAATTTGTAGTTCGGATGCTGGGTCAAATCGTACTTGTCGCTCAAAAATGGGCGGACACCGCGCAGCTGCAGGATGCACTTGCCACCATCCAGAACAGCAAGCTCATCCCGGCTCATCAGCTCGTGGCCGAGTTTCTGGTAGTTGGTGCCATAGCTTGGGCTATTGCCGCGGGTATCGGAATTGTTGTAGCTGTCGATGGTTTCCTTGCCGAGTGCTTCGGCAAGATCTTTAAGGGTAGTAGGCTCGCTGCCACCCAGAAATATCTGGCTGTCCATGTTGCCCACGATGGTATCCGCATTATCCTTGTAGATGGCTTTCAACTGGCTTCTGGTTTGCAGCACAAGGCAGGCCGAAATCTCGCGGCTGCGGATACTCTTGGAAAAGTTGATGGTGTTGAAGAATTTTAGCTTGTAGCCGTGCTTTAACAGGGCTTCTCCACATTCCACGCCGATACTACCTTTCGGATCTGTAACTACGAATGATACCGGAAAATTCTTGGAATCACATTGCAGCAGATTCGGCTTGATAAAGAACCTTGTCTTACCGCTGCCGGAGCCGCCGACTACCAGCACATTTTTGTTTCGGGCATTCTTGGGGTCCGGCGGGCGGTTGGACATCATCAGGCGTTCTGTTTTGGTTAGGATGATGTTGTCGGCGAACTTTGGTGCCATGAACGGCTCAATGTCCTTCGGAGTTCCCCACCGGGCAGAGCCGTACTCCATGCCATCGATCTCGACCTGCTGCGGATACTGTCCCGGTGCAATTTTCAGCACCGACAGAGTGTTCTCGTTCTGTTCCATTATCGTCCTCCTTGAATTTGATGGTGATTTCCTGCCCGGCACGGGCGGCATTCAACAGAGCTGCCACAAAGAAGCCGAAAAAGGCACCAGCTTCAAAAATGATAAACGAATAAATAAAATTCATAACGAACCTCCTATTGATTGAACAGTGAGAAGAATCCTCTCAGGGAGGACGAGGAGCGCAAGACGCGGTAACGGTATGCTTAGTGGAAACATTGGCATGAGTATGCGGTGCGGTATCGGTAGAAAAACAGTCGTACAGAGCATCCCGCAGAGAATGGAAGCAACGAGCATGGTAGTCGTGCAGATGGAGAACCAGAATCTTCAAAACATCAACGGCAGAACAGTAAAAGTCCTCCGTGACTTCTGCGAAACTCTCATAGCAGGTCATTTCGGTATTCATGCAGCACCTCTCAGTCAATGCAGATGCAGGGCAGCTTCTGGTCATCTGCCATCAGGGTGATGCTGTGGCTTTCCAGATACTTCTGGAACAAGTAGACCTCATCAATGGTCAGCGAGATGACCTCGCCGTCCATGTTGGTGCGAACCAGAATCACCGAGCCGGTCAGGTAGTGCTTGCCGCCCATCTTCAGCACCTGCGCCGGATTGTAGCAGAGCAGCAGCGAGGTGTCAGGGAGGTTCAGGCAAGCATCGTCCTCCTCAAAGCAGGGCAGAATGCCGGGAGCCTCATCCAGCGTGATGACGGTCAGCTCCATATCCGGGGCAATGGCTGCGAGGTAGACCTCGCCGCCCCGGTTTGCCGCCAGTGCAGCGCAGATACGCACGTCAATGGTGATCTCCTCGGAGCGGATGGTGCGGGTAACGTTGTTTTTCATAGGCATTTTCTCCTTTTGATTGCAAAAGAAAAAGACCCCATCGGGTCCTTCGTTACGGTATAAGTTAGCGTTCATTCTGCCGCTGCTGTTTGCGTTGCCACTGATCCAGCAGCTTGATGATAGTGTCCTCCATCTGTTTCGGGGTGTAGCTGCGTGGGAAATACTTCCGCAGGGTGTCGTTTTTGATGACCACTTTGTCCAGTTCGTCCTTTTTTTCTTCTCCCATAACGGCAAAGGCAACGTCATACGAGAAGTGCCCTTCCTGCGCCAGCTTTTTGAGCCGCTGCGCTTGGGAAAGGGATGGAGCATTCTGGGTGTCTTGCATCGCTTCTAAAAAATCCCGCTGTTGGCTTTCGTCCAGATAGGACAACTCCACAGCGGGATTAAAAGCAATTTTCTTTTCGTCTACCATATCCAGCAGTTCCGGGATAAGGTTGGTCAGGCGGATAAAACGCTGGACTTGCTTATAACTTTCGCCTGTTCCTTCAGCAACAATCTCTGTACTGCGTTTCCCGAAATAATCTGGGACAACTTGTCCCACATTTTTGGGTCGTCCAACAGTTCGTTCGATTGCTTCCAGCTTCATCTTGTAAGCGAAAGCCCTTTCACTGGGCAGAATGTTCTCACGTTGGAGATTGCTGTCCACCATGAGCAAAACAGCGGCATCATCATCCATCTGACGGACGATAACGGGCAGGGCATCCAGCCCGGCAAGCTGTGCAGCGTGCTGGCGGCGGTGCCCGGAGATGATCTCGTAGCCACCTTCCGGGCGTGGGCGGGCAATCAGCGGAGACAGCACACCGTACTGTTCCACGCTTTCTACCGTGCGCTGCATGGACTCGTCATCCAAAACCTTAAAGGGGTGGTTTTTGAAAGGAAACAGCTCTCCGATGGGGATTTGCTGCACCTGTTCCCGCTGCTGCTCCTGCCGGGATTCCTCGGTGGAGAAAATGTCATCTGCCCCTTTCAGCGACACGTTTAAGCTGCCTTTCGGCATTCGCCATCACCTCCTCGGTCAGAGATTTATAGGCTTCTGCCACCTTGCCTTTGGGGTCATGCTGGAAGATGCTTTTGCCCACAGCACTGATTTCCGCAGCACGGACAGACCGGGGAATGGTCTGGTCGAACACCTTGATCTTGCTGCCGTAAGCACCCCGAATCAGATTGTCGATCTGCTGCCCATAGTTGGTGCGGCTGTCGGTCATAGTCAGCAGGATACCCTCAATTTTCAGCTTGGGGTTGATTTGCCGCCGAACCTTCTGGACGGTCTGCAAAAGCTGTTCCAAACCCTTTGCAGACAGGTACTGCGCCTGCACCGGAATCAGGGTGGTGTCCGCGGCTGCCAAGGCATTGACAGTCAGCATCTCAAGGGAAGGAGTGCAGTCCAGCAGAATAAAGTCGTATTCGTGCTTTGCACTGTCCAGCACCTGCTTGAGCATCTTTTCCCGGTTCATGCAGTTGACGAGAGACACTTCCAGCTCTGCCAGTTCGATGTTCGCCGGAATCAGGTCAACGCCCTCCGCATGATGCAAAACGCCTTCACCGGGCGGAATGCTCTGATCGTTCATGGCTTTTGCCATCAGGGTGGAAAGGGTCGTGGGCAGTTCATCGGGCTGCTGCCAGCCCATGCTAATGGTAAGTGACCCCTGTGGGTCAGCGTCCACCAGTAGGACCTTCTTGCCCTCCATTGCCAGCCCGATGCCCAGATTTTCACAGGTGGTGGTCTTGCCGGTGCCGCCTTTCTGATTGACGATGGCAATCGTGGTTGCTTTCTTTGAAATTTTCATCACCTCCGATTCGCTAGGTCGTGGTTTGTTTGGTTCTGGTAGGAAAGCTGCATCGTGGTGGGTGCATTGTACAGAGAAGCAAGCAGATATTGTTTCATATTACGGATCGGGCTGCTGTTCTCTGCAAGGCACTTCAGCACAAAGCGGATATGGTCGGCATTCAGCTTCATAAACCGGCTGCGCACCACTTCGGCGGGCTTGTCGTCCCCGGCAATGCGCAGCATCTTGCGATTGGTGGCGCAGGTGTCAACCAGCAGATCCACGATTTGATAGATTGTGTCCTCATCGTCCGGGCAGAGCCGGAGCAGGATGTCTAACTCCAAAGACTGCGAAAAATATTCTTCCAGTTGTTCGTGTTTGCTCATCCCATCATCTTCTTCGGAATAGAAGGGATAAGTTTCACTCTTTTCAGTACTATTCTCCTCAGTCTTATTACATCGTGATTTTGCAGGGTCTTGACTTGCGCTTTTGAAGCCTCCAGAATCGTGAAAATCACGATTCTGGAATATTGATTTTGACGATTCTGCCGAAAAGTTTTTCACATACACCAAACTTGGCCTGCCCAAGCCTCGACGTTTTCGTTCAATCAGACCAAATTCTTCAAGTTCCCGCAGCAGCTTGGTCGCTTTGTTGTCTGCGCAACACAATGCCCTCTTGACATCCTCAATTGTGAAGATGATAAACACCCGGCCCTGCTCGTCCAGCCAGCCATTTTTAGCAGACAGGCTCATGCGGTCGAGCAGGATACCGTACAGTGTTTTGGCATCGGTTGACAGGTTTTGGAAGCGTGACTCTAAAAAGAGTGCTTTCGGGATGCGGTAGAATGAGAAAAGCTCTCCGACTTGTCCGTAGAAGTAATCAAGGGGCATGCGACAGTACTGTGAAACGGTGGCGGTACGATGTTGACATTGTAGGAAGCCTCCTCGCAATAGATTTGTGGAAAATAAAAAGCGCAATTCCGATTTTGAAAATCAAAATTGCGCTTTTTAGCTTAATAAATAAGAAGAATTTAACCTGTTTGGTGTCGAAAGGGGGATAAAACATCTTGACAACACCTAGAAACAGGATGTAAACTATACATCGTCAATGAAACTCGTTTAAGCAACAGCGTTGCTTTTGGGTGAGAATGTGTCTTTCTCGAAATAAAGCGTTCTAACGCCAAATATCGTCCATCCTCGCACCTTTGCGTGGGGGTGCGTGAGTGCGTGGTTCGGGAGAGCGCTTGCATGGCATGCAAGAGGTCACCGGTTCGATCCCGGTATTCTCCACCAGATCAGAAAGGCATCACACATTGTGTGGTGCCTTTTTTGTTGTTGCCAAACGAGTGAGGGCTTAGCTCACCCAGGGGAGCGCCGTGCATGGACTGCAAGAGGGTCACCGTGATCAGAATCGGCCCGGTAATCTCCACCAAAAAAGCACTGTACTTCGTAGGAAGTATGGTGATTTTTTTTTATACAGACGCAGAAAAAGGCGGGAGCTTCCCACAAAAGGGAAAGCCACCGCCTTTGTTGATCATCGGATGAGCCAGCCGTAATCCTGTCTGCAATCTACCACATGATCTGCATAAACCGTATGATCTACGATCTGGAAGATAAGCATATAGCGTTTTTCAAACAAGATAAATCGGTAAGCATTTTTAGGAATGTATTCGCCTTTGAGCCATGGGCAGCGCTGCGGCATCTGCTCCAGAGATTTTGCAGCCTTTTCAAATTCCACTGTAAGCCGCTCTGCTGCTGCAGGGTTGACCTGTGCCAGAAATGCGGCGTGGGACACCAGCATCTGAGCAGCCCGTGCTGACACGATCACGCGGTATTTATTTTGCTGCTCCATGTCCGGCGGCCTCCTTGATCGCACTGCGCATCATGGAAGTGACCTCGTCGATCGAATAGCCCTCGCTTCCACGCATCCGGTCCTCTTCCACGGAAAGCAGCTCTTCGCGGAGCTTCAGCATTTTTTCACGGCGGTTGTAGGTTTCGATGTCCATGACGACCAAGTCACCCTCGCCGTTTTTGGTGAGAAAAATCGGCTCAGCGGTTTCTCTGCACAGATCGGCGATCTCGTTGTAGTTCTGACGAATCGCTGCAGATGGACGGATATTCATAAAAGCACCTCCTGCTCCTGAACGATCTATAATAGTAAAATTCTAATTATATTATATCCATATTGTGCAACGAAGTCAATGCGAACAGCTGTCACTTCGTTCTCCGGTTCGATCCCGGTATTCTCCACCAGATCAGAAAGGCATCACACATTGTGTGGTGCCTTTTTTGTTTTGCATTGCAGCAGGAAAACACACAAAAATTTCTGCCCACTGCCGCAACCTGCGCGAAACGGGCTGTTTTGTGCGCGAATGGCAGACCACGGAAGGCGGAACTTGTGCTATAATATAAAAAACAGGGAAGCAGAAGGAACAGGGGGTGCAGCAATGAACCTGCAGACGGCGATCGTGGAAGACAGCAAGCCGGATGCCGAACGGTTGAAACAGCTGCTGAAAAAGGCATTTGAAAATGAGAACATATCCTGCAGCTGTTTTGCCAGCGGAGATGAATTTTTGCGGGCCGGCGGGCGCGAAGGGTATCAGGTGGTGTTTCTGGACATCTGCATGGAGGGCACCAATGGCATTGAAACGGCGCAGCGGCTGCGTGCGGCCGACCCGGACTTGCTGATCGTGTTTGTGACATCCTCGCCGGAGTACGTGTGGGATGCCTTTCCGGTACATCCATTCGATTATCTGCTCAAGCCTTATAAGGAAGAAAAGTTTGAGCAGCTGGCAGGGGAGCTGCGGCGGGTGCTGTGCCGTCAGCAGCCGGAGCTGGAGGTGCGCATTGCTCGGCAGATCGTGCGGCTGCCGCTGACCAAGATCTACTATGCTACGGCACAGAACCATTATGTGCGTGTGGTCACGGATGACGGCGAGTGCCGGGCCACGGCAAATTTTGCACAGGTGCAGGAACAGCTTCAGACCCAGCCGGAATTTCTGGTGTGCAACCGCGGCGTGATCATCAACATGTCCAAGGTGCTGCGGTTTGAGGGCGACTGCATTGAAATGCTGGATGGGACTCATCTGCCGGTGCGGCAGAAGGACAAAAACAGCCTGCTTGCCCAATTTACGCAGTACCAGTTCCGTGGTATGCAGCGGGAATTCTGACCCGGAAAGGAGAGCGCTTGTGAATTTTGCATTGTTTGGACGTTTTTTTCTGGAATTTGCAATGATGTATCCGGCAGAATACCTCTGCCTTGCCTCGCTGCAGGAGCACTTGCGTGCACCGCGTAAAACTTATGCCATCGGTGCGTCGGCGATCACACTGATGGGTCTGGCTGGCGCAGCGGTGTGCTGCATGCTGGACATGGAAACGAACTTCCTGCTCATCCCGCTGCTCATCATCAGCTTCTGGCTGCTGCGCTGGCGCACCGACCGGGAAGTATCGATCAGCCAGACCATGTTTCTGTTCTCGGTGTCGGCAGTGATGATGTCTGTGTGCACCCTGCTTGCCATTGTGCTGAACGCGGAAGCTGAGCTGGACAATGCACAGCCGGTGTTTCTGCCCAGCACCTCGGTCATCTGCCTGACTCTCTCGGTGATACTCAGCGCCATCTTCCGTTTTACGGCAGTGCGCTGGAGCCGGTGGCTGCTGCAGGAGTACCACGGCGAAGCCTTCTGGGAGTCGGCATGGCCGCTGCCGGCACTGTACGCGGCGTTTCTGGTGTTCTGTATGCCGAAGGAGATCGGCGTCATCCTGATGAACCGCATCCGCATCATCGCGGTGCTGGCAGTGAGCATCTCGCTGCTGGGCATCTTTCTGCTGCTGTACGAGATGTACCGCGTGGCAAAGGAGTATGCCCGCAGCTCCCAGCTGGACCGCGAAAACCAACTGCTGGCCGTGGAGTCCCGCCGCTATATGGAGCTGCGCAGCTATCTGGAACAGACCCGCCACCTGCGGCACGATTTCCGCCAGCACCTGCATGTGATCTCCGGCCTGACCGAGGCCGGGCGGCTGGATGAACTGAAAAGCTACCTGAGCCAGTACGAGAGCGAACTCAGCGATGCCAGACCCACCCTGTGCGTCAACGCTGCGGTGGATGCGCTTGCCGGCCACTACGACTACGAGGCCCGGAAACAGGGCATCCAGATCGAATGGAAGCTGGAACTGCCCAAGCTCCTGCCCCTGCCGGAGGCCGACCTGTGCACCATTCTTGGCAACCTGCTGGAAAATGCGCTCCATGCCAGCCAGAAGCTGCCGCCGGAAGAACGGCAGATTAAGGTGCTGGCCCGGATGCTCAGCCCGGCCATGATGGGCCTGATGGTGGAGAACCGCTACGATGGCGTGCTGAAAAAGCAGGGCGGCGTTCTGCACTCCACCAAGCATGACGGACAGGGCATCGGCCTTGTTTCCGTCGAAACTGCCGTGCACAGGTATCACGGCAATCTGACGGTGGAAACGGGCGGCAACGTTTTCCGGGCCAATGTGCTGCTGAACCTGTAAAATATTCCTGCCTCAAGGCACCGGCTTTTTTGCACAAGCCGGTGCCTTTTGGTTGCACTTTTCCCGGGAGATCATGATACTTATTTATAAAAGAAAAGGCAGGAGGGGAGCATATGGCAGCAGAAAGCAAAACCGGCTGTTTCTTAAACTTTCCTAAGAAATCTTTATCCGGCCCGGCCCTCCCCGACGGGAGGGCTTTTTGCTGTCCGCACGACGCATACGGTCAAGTTGAAAAATGAATAAAATTTACACATGGAATGAGATGATTTTAGGCTGAATGAGCAAAGAATCGAAAGAAGTCCCATAATCATATTGACATAATGGGTAATAGGGTGTAAACTACGTGCATCGGGTCGAGCAAATCCGAAAATTGAGATCATTCAGGGAGGAAACGGCTATGATGTGTTGTTGCGCAATGTGTTGTTGTACCGCAAACGCTTCCCGGACCGGCCGCCCTGCAGTATGGTATGCCGTGTGAGCATATCTGCATATTCTGTGTAGGAACACGCAGAAGGATCTGTCGCTGACCGCCTGGGAGCTTACTTGAAAAGGGAGCTTCCGGGCGTTTTGTTTTGACCCGCAAATCAGGATACAAGGGAGGAATCCGGCAATGGACTGGAATGCGATCCAGCAATATTTGCCGCTCTACCAGAAGGCCGCTGTACTTACCGTGCGGCTGGGCGTTGCAGGCATCATTTTTGCCATCATCATTGGCCTTGCCTGCGCAGTGATCCAGTATGACAAGGTGCCCGTTCTGCGGCAGATCGTGGGTGTTTACATCCAGCTGTCCCGCAACACACCGCTGCTGGTGCAGCTGTTCTTCATTTATTATGGCCTGCCCAAGGTGGGCATCCGCACCAATGCCGAGATCTGCGGCATTGCCGGTCTGGCGTTTCTGGGCGGCAGCTACATGGCCGAAGCGTTCCGCAGCGGTCTGGAAGCCATTGAGCCCATCCAGACCGAGAGTGCCTACAGCCTTGGCATGAACCGCTGGCAGACCATGCGCTACATCATTCTGCCGCAGGCCATGTCCACCAGTATGCCGGCTTTCATGGCAAATGTGATCTTCCTGCTCAAGGAGACCAGCGTGTTCAGCGCCATCAGCCTGATGGACCTGATGTTCACGGCAAAGGACCTGATCGGCATGTACTCCAAAACCATCGAATGTCTGTTCCTGCTGGTGGTGTTCTACCTTATCATTCTGCTGCCGGTGTCCATTGTGGGCAGCCTGATCGAAAGGAGGCTGCGCTATGCTGGATTTGGGTCTTGATGTCCTGTTCAAGGGCAAAAACATGGCTCGCCTGCTGGGCGGCCTTGGCGTTGCACTCAAGATCAGCGCCGTCTCGGTGATCATCAGCCTGCCGCTGGGCATCCTGCTGGGCGTGCTCATGACCTCCCGCAACCCCGTTATCAAGGCGGTCCTGCGGCTGTATCTGGAGTTCGTCCGCATCATGCCGCAGATGGTGCTGCTGTTCCTCGTTTACTTCGGCACCACCCGTGCCTTTGGGTGGAACCTTTCCGGCGAGACGGCATCCATCATCGTGTTTGTGCTGTGGGGCACCGCAGAAATGAGCGACCTTGTGCGCGGTGCGCTGATCTCCATTCCGAAGCACCAGTATGAGAGCGCCGAGGCCCTTGGCATGAGCCGTGCGCAGACCTACTGGTACATCATCATTCCGCAGACGGTGCGCCGCCTGATCCCGCTGTCCATCAACCTGATTACCCGCATGATCAAGACCACCAGCCTTGTGCTGATGATCGGTGTGGTGGAAGTGATCAAGGTAGCACAGCAGATCATCGAGGCCAACCGCACCGCCAGCCCCAACGCAGCGTTTGGCATTTATCTCACGGTTTTCGTGTTATATTTCTTCGTATGCTGGCCCATCAGTCTGCTGGCATCCTATCTCGAAAAGAAATGGAAGTGACCGTACATGGCAGAACCTATTTTGACTGTTGAACATCTGATCAAGGCCTATGGCGAGACCCCCGTGCTGGATGATATCAGCTTTGCTGTCAAGCCCGGCGAGGTCATCGTGGTGGTCGGCCCTTCGGGCTGCGGCAAAAGCACCCTGCTGCGCTGTCTGAATGGTCTGGAGCCCACCCAGAGCGGCCGGGTGCGGCTGGGCAATGAGACCGTTGCCTACGGCGGTAAAAATCTGACTCAGCTGCGCCAGCGCATCGGCATGGTGTTCCAGAGCTACGAGCTGTTCCCGCACATGACGGTGCTGGACAATGTGCTTCTGGCACCCACCAAAGTGCAGAAGCGCCCCAAAGCGGAAGTGCAGCAGGAGGCCGAAGCTCTGCTGGACCGTGTGGGCCTGCTTGCCAAGAAAAACAGCTACCCGCGGGAGCTTTCCGGCGGACAGAAGCAGCGCGTTGCCATCGTGCGCGCACTGTGTATGCACCCGGAGATCCTTCTGTTTGACGAAGTGACCGCTGCCCTTGATCCGGAAATGGTGCGCGAGGTGCTGGACGTTATGCTGGACCTTGCCAAGCAGGGCAAGACCATGATCATCGTCACCCACGAAATGCAGTTTGCCCGTGCCATTGCCAACCGTGTCATCTTTCTGGATGGCGGCAAGATCGTGGAAGAAGCTGCACCGGCCGAGTTCTTTGACCGGCCCAAGACCGAGCGCGCGCAACGCTTCCTGCGCACCTTCACGTTTGATGCTGTGAAATGAGTCACAGATCAAGATAAAGGCTGCGGGTGTTCCGCAGCCAAATGGGAAAGATTTTGTAAAGGAGTAATCATTATGAAACAGTCTAAGATTTCTCGTCGTTCCTTCCTGCTGGGTCTGGGCGCAGTTTCCGCTGCCGCTGTTCTGACCGCATGCGGCGGCTCTTCTTCTGCTTCTACTGCAACTGCAGCATCCGGCAGCAGCGTGGTCTACCGCACTCTGGATCAGATCAAGGAGTCCGGCACCATCAACATCGGCGTGTTCTCCGATAAGAACCCGTTCGGCTATGTGGACGAGAACGGCGAATATCAGGGCTATGATGTCTACTTTGCACGCCGTCTGGGCGAGGATCTGGGCGTAGAGATCAACTTCGTTTCCACCGAGGCTGCCAACCGCATCGAGTACCTGCAGACCGGCAAGGCGGATGTGATCCTGGCAAACTTCACCGTGACCCCGGAGCGCGCAGAGGAAGTGGACTTTGCTCTGCCTTACATGAACGTGGCTCTGGGTGTCATTTCTCCGGACAGCAACGTTATCACCACTCTGGACAACTGGAACGCTGACGACCAGATGATCGTCATTTCCGGCACCACCGCCGAGACCTACCTGACCAAGGAGTACCCCGACATTCCGCTGCAGAAGTACGATTCCTATGCAACGGCCAAGAATGCACTGGAGAACGGCAACGGCGTGGCATGGGCCAACGATAACACCGAGGTCATTGCATTTGCAAAGCAGAACACCGGCTACACGGTCGGCATTCCCTCTCTGGGCAGTCAGGACACCATTGCTCCCGCAGTGAGCCAGGGCAACACCACCGTTCTGGATTGGCTGAACGAGGAGATCAAGGCTCTGGGCGAGGAGAACTTCTTCCACAAGGACTATGAGGAGACTCTGGTGGATACCTACGGCCTTGACTATGAGGATGAGCTGGTCGTTGAGGGCGGCGTGACCGGCGGCGCAGATGCCGCATCCAGCGAAGCTGCTTCTTCGGAAGCCGCATCTTCTGAGGCTGCTGCTTCCGAAGCAGCTTCCAGCGCAGCCGCACAGTAAATAAAAACACCGAGCGGGCAGGAGAGGGCTGAACCTTTCCTGCCCGTTTTTGCATTGCACCATCTGCCGGAACGTGCTATACTGGAATAAAACAACTCCTGTCCGAAAAATCTGAAAAAGAGAGGATGTTCCCAATGAAACGTGCCTATACGAACGGGATCCTGCTGGATGGCACCGAGCAGATGCAACCGGAAGCGCACAAGATCCTGCTGACCGAGGATGATAAGATCACTGCCATTGCCGACGAGGGCGTGGATCTGGACGGTTATGAGGTGATCGATCTGCACGGAGGCTATCTGTGCCCGGGCCTGATCAACCTGCATGTGCATCTGGCAGGCAACGGCAAACCCAGCGCAAAGCCGCGGGACAATGCTGCGCTGGTGCGCAAAATTCTGAGCAATGGCCTGACCCGTGCGGTGGCCTACAGGCTGGTATGCAGCTACGCGAAGATGGAACTGCTGGGTGGCGTGACTACCATCCGCACCGTGGGCGGCATTGCAGATTTTGACACCCGCTGCCGTGATGATGCTGCAGCTGGCAAGCTGCTGGCACCGCGCATCCTTGCTGCCAACGAAGGCATTTCGGTGCCGGGCGGACATATGGCAGGCTCGGTGGCGGTGGCAGCCCATAACAATGCCGAAGCACTTGCTCAGCTCAGAAAGGCCAGCGGCCAGAAGGTGGATCTTGTCAAGCTGATGATCACCGGCGGTGTGCTGGATGCTACGGAAAAGGGAACCCCCGGCGAGCTGAAGATGAAGCCGGAAATGGTCAAAGCCGTCTGCGACGAGGCCCACAAGCTGGGCTATACCGTGGCGGCACACACCGAGTCGCCAGAGGGCGTAAAGGTGGCGCTGGAAAACGGCGTGGATTCCATTGAGCACGGCGCAAAGATGGATGATGAGACCATCCGGCTATACAAGGAGCGGGGAGCCTTTGTGTGCACCACTATCTCCCCGGCGCTGCCCTACGCACTGTTTGATACGGCGGTTTCCGGTGCATCGGAAAAGGACCAGTATAACGGCAAGATCGTGTTTGACGGTGTGGTGGAAAGCGCAAAGACCGCCCTTGCCAACGGCATCCCGGTGGCCTTGGGCAATGACGTGGGCTGCCCCTACATCACCCAGTACGATTTCTGGCGGGAGCTGTGCTACTTCCACAAATACTGCGGTGTAAGCAACCAGTTCGCCCTGTACACGGCCACCCTGCGCAATGCTCAGCTGGCCGGAGTAGGAGACGTAACCGGTTCCATTGAGCCGGGCAAGAGCGCAGATTTTATTGTGACAAAGCACAACCCACTGGAAGACCTGCGTGCGCTGCAGCATCTGGAACTGGTGGTCTGCCGCGGCCATGTGATCAAAAAGCCGAACCCCAAGCGGAACAAAACGGTGGATGCCCTGCTGGACCCGTACCTCGAATAATACTGAAAAAGCAAGGAGAGACGATCGGTCTTTCCTTGCTTTTTCGTTCACATGCCTGCCATCACGGCCATGATGCTTTGCCAGCTCTTGTTGCGGGCAGCGGGCACAGTGGTGCGGCGGCGTGCGGGCGCAGAGCCGGAAGAGACCGTATTCATGGCGGTCATCGGCACCGACGGATGGAAGAATACGGCTGTATCACCGGCCAGCCACTGGGCGGCAAGGCGGGCTGCCTGCGGGTCGGCCTGCAGGGTGCGGCGCTCGGCACCGGCCAGATGATCCGCCAGCCAGTAGAGGATGGCACCCAGCGGCAGGCTTGGCAGAACATCCTGACTCCAGTAGGTCCAGCGAGCACCGGCCCCTACAAAACTCTCCACGGTAATAACGGCACCGGTGCGGGCGTTCTGCGGGATGCTGCCCTGATAATTGATACCGGCGCACTGGCGAAGCTCGGCGGTGATGCGCTGGGTGCGGGCCATATCCAGCCGGTCCTCACGGCAGTAGGCGCGGAAATCGGTCTCGTCGATCAGGCCGTCGGCGCTGGAAGGGAAGCGGCCCACCAGCTGCCCATCGGCGTTGTGGCACAGCTGCCAGCCCTTGCGGAACAGCTGGAAGTTCAGGCAGCGGCGACCCATGGTGGAGTAGCACAGAATGGAGGTGCTCTCACCGGGCAGTTGCTTCAGCTCCAGGCAGGCATCGTTGCCGCAGGTGTCCTGCAGCTTTACCGTTAAAAGCAGCTGCGCGCCGGGGTGCTGAGCTGACATAGCGTTGTGCATGGCATCAAAATAACGGTTGGCATCCATGATCGGTTCCCTCCTGAAACTATAACACAGCAGTTCGTTGTATAACGGATGGGCACTGCGCCAAACGACCCGGTGCACAGCAGGCGGCTTACGCAGGAATGTTTTATTGACTGAACATAGTATAGCATACTTCGCAACAAAAAACAACTATAAGTTTGCTGAAAAACAAAATATTTCCGCGCATCCTGCAACAGTGACCCGAAACATGGTTGTTGCAAGAGTGAATCAGTTGTGTTCTGTATCAAAAACAGCCCACAGACGGCAAGGCCAAAGCCTCCCATCTGTGGGCTGTTCTGGTAAAATATGGTTCAATCGCCCAGTTCACGGATCTCGTTCTGGATCAGCCGCCCGGCCGCGCGGGCCAGTTGGTCCATGCCGCGGATACGGGCCATGTTTTTGCCGTAGATCTGTGCAGCGGCACCGGCAGAGCTGTCCTCACCCATGAACACAGCCGACACCCGGATGCCCATGCGCTGCAGCGCACGCACCTGCGCGGCAGTGTCAGCCACACCGGCAGCGTCCTCGTAACCGCAGCCCAGCGGGTTTTCTGCACTGGGCGGGATGCGGCGGCTGTCGTTGGGCGAAGCGTCCGTCAGCACGATGAGCAGATGCCGCGGCGCAGGACCGGGCACATACTGCAAAAGGTCGCCTGCGGCCCGCAGGGCAAGGCCGTCACGGTTCCAGCCGGAAGCAAAATATCGGTTGATGTTTTGCAGGTTTTTGTCTGCAAAGCCTTTGAGCACCCGCAGTACGGTGTAGCCCCGCAGGCTGCTGAAGCTGGACACCCGCACCGGGATCCCGCAGGCCGCAAGGCTCTGGGCCAAAATGGATCCTTGAGCCGCGATCACTTCCTGACAGTGCAGGCGGGAAGCGGATGCGTCCAATAAAAGGTCTACCGTAAAAGAGGGCTGGTTCTCTTCCTCGGCACACAAAAACACCCGGTCATCGTTCAAAAGTGGTGCGCGCCAGATGCGCCCAGCGTTCAGGTTGCCACTGCGGGCAACACGGGCGTTGGGCTGCTGGTGCACAAGGATGCAGTTGCGGATCTGCTCGGTGAGCCGCAGCACCACACTGCGGTGCAGTTCCCGATTTTTGGCGTAATAAGCGCGGTTGCGGTCGGCCTGCAGCTCAGCCTGTTCAGCCAGATGCTTTGCTTCCGGTGTGGGAGCCTGCTCCGGGCTTGGCACACCGGCACTGAACCACAAATGGCACCCCAGATGGTCGCCCACGCAAAGCTCCTGCTCAGCCTTGCGCAGCCGTTCCGGCGGGTAGAGAGAGCGGCCGAAGCAGCTTTCGATGTAGGCTCTGTCCTGCGCGGCATTCTGCTTCAGGGTGATGTGGGCCCGGCGCTTGTCCACCGCCAGCCCGCCGCCCACAGCATCCACGGAGCTTGAGTGTTCCACGGTCACGCGGTCCGTTTTGATCATCTGGGTGGGCATGGCTTTGGTGGCAAGCTTTTCCAGCAGGCCGTCCAGATGCAGATGCAAAGCTGCTCTCTGGTGCACAGTGCCGTCGAACAGGTTGAATTTTGCGTAGATCGATAAAATTTCGGCTTTCAGCTGTTCCGGCTCCGGCACATGCTCCGGGGCCAGCGCGGCGGCAAGGCCGGACTCGTAAGGGGTCATCACCGGGTCGGTGCGGCCCAGCACACGCCGCCAGCGTGCGGCCTGCATGGTGTAGACCAGCTGATTTTTTGCCATCCACTCCTGCCGCGAAAGCTTGTATTGAATCGCAAAAAAGTAATCTGCATGGGCATGGCGCAGCGCTTCCAGAACCGGGCGGCGGGGCAGCTCCAGCCGATAGGCTGCATTTTCCAGATACAGCCATGTCATGTCGTCCAGCATGGTCTGCCGCAGATCACCGTCCCATGCGTCAAAGACGCTGCGGATCAGCGCGTCACCGTAATATTTGTGGATGAGGCCCACGACAGTGTTCATGTAAAAATCGGTGGTGCCGTCGGTATAGCGGGCCAGAAACAGCGGCTCAAAGCCATAGGCTCCTGCAGCAGCCCAGACCTGATTGGCCGCACGCCGCTCCTGCGCGGTGTAACTCTGGGCGTCCATCAGCCAAAGAGCTTGGCGGCATCCAGCTTGGCCGGAATGCGCGCTGCGATTACATCACGGATCAGGCCCTGCTCATAGGAGTCAAAGGCCTTGTTGGTGATGCCCATATCCAGTGCCGCGCCTGCCGGGATGCCGCGCCGGATCAGCCGCAGGGCATCCAGCATACCGCGCAGATCCAGCGCCTTGGTGGAAATTTCTGCACTGTCGCATTTTTTCTGCAGGTCAAGGAACAGCAGTGCAAACTGGCGCACATACTTGGAAGCGAGATCGGGGAACTGCGTCCGCAGCAGCTTTTCCAGATCGTCCTGCGTAATGGTGGGCATCTGGATGACCACGAAACGGGAGGTGAGGGCCTCGTTCAGCTCACGAGTGCCGGCATAACCGTAGTTCATGGTGGCAATAAAGCGGGTCTCCTCCGCCAGCGGGATGCGGTCGTAGCCGGGCACATCGATGGCGCGGCGGAAGTCCAGCACCGCGTGCAGCACGGCCAGCGCTTCGTTTTTGGCCATGTTGATCTCATCCAGCACACCAAAGCCGCCGCACTGGGCGCAGCGGTATACCGGGCCGGGCCGGAACACCACCTGACCGTCCGCAAAAGTGTCCATGCCAATGAGGGATGCTGCGTCCATGTTCACATGGAAGGAGATGTCCCATGCGGGACGGCCAAAGGCGGCGGCAAGGTTCTCGGCCAGCACGTTTTTGCCGGTGGCTTTTCCGCCTGCCAGCAGCAGGTTTTCGCCGCAGAGCAGCGCCGCCAGCGCCTGCTCCCACACCTGTTTGCCGTAGTAGGTAAAGGCAGGGGAAGGAATGCGCGGGCGCAGTGCGTCCGGCAGGGCATGGGCAGCGCGGTACTGTTGGACTGCTTCCAGCAGAGCGGGGTCTACCCCTTCCTGCTGCAGAGTTTCAAGGAGATCAGACATTTGTACAAACACCTCGATTTTGCCGGTTGTCTGGCACAAACCGGCTGTTCAGCTTTATCATAGCACAATCGTGGGGATTTGTGTAGGGGGCACGTGGCGAAAAAATAGCAAAGAGAGGCGGCCCCAAACAGGGACCGCCTCTCTTCATGAAGAAAGAAGAAATGGAAAAACGCTTAAGTTGTGCCGGAAAACCGCGCTGGATCAGGCGTTATCCAGACCCGCCATCTGCTTGACGGCCTTCATGGCGAAGGTCAGGGTGCGGCCCATGGCCACACCAGCCATCAGGCAGGGGTAGTTGTTGGCAAAGAAGCTGCCGGACATATCACCGGTGATATACAGGCCCTCCATGGGCTGGTTGTTGTTGTCCAGCGCCTGACCCTTTTCGTTGATGGCAATGCCCTGCTCGGTGGTCAGCAGAGAGGCACCCAGCCAGCAGCCATAGAAGGGCGCAGTGCGGATGGCACTCAGGCGGTAAGCGGGCTTGCCGAAATCCTCATCGTTCTGCTTGTCGTACAGCTCATTGTAGCGCTCCACGGTAGCAAGGAAGGTGTCCTTGGCAGCACCGGTAAAGCCCATCTTGTCAGCCAGCTCGTCCAGCGTATCGCACTTGAACAATGCACCGGCCTCAATAGCCTCGTCCATCTTACCCTGAATGTACTTCTCGCCGCCGTTGCGGGTCTGGGCAGAGCAGCCGATGGTGTGGAAACGTTTTGCGTCCTCCAGAATGTTGGCATCGCAGATCTGTGCGTAGACGCGGCCCGGCTGGTGGGCGGCAGCGTAGACGATATCGTTGTAGGGGCAGCTCTCGTTGGCAAAGCGCTCGCCGTTGCGGTTCACCTTCAGGAAGGGCTGGGTACCGGGGTTGTACTGGCGGATCTTGCCGGGGAAGGCCTTGCCGCCAAAGGCGGAGTCGCTATCCACATAGCCGCCATCCACGCCGGGGGCAACAACGCCGCGGTCAAACAGCATGGGAGCGGCTTCCTTGTCCAGATTGGCACCGGCCCATACAGCAGCGCGGATGCCGTAGCCCTTGTCGGCGGGGGAGTAGGAGCAGGCGGTGGTCACGCTGGTGCCCAGCGGGTCCAGCTGCTCCATCATGTAGGGGTTGCCGGGGAAACCGCCGCAGGCCAGCAGCACGCCCTTGTTGGCGTTGTAACGGATAAAGTGGTCATCCTCGGCGCTCTGGGCGATGATGCCGGTAATGCGGCCCTCGCTGTTCTTTTCCAGCTTGGCCAGACTGGTCTTGAAGTCCACATCGTAGCCCAGCTCCTGAATGTACTGCAGCAGCAGCTCGTTGCGGGCCAGACCAGATGCGCTTTCGCTGGCCATGTAGTTATGCTCCTGCACAGGGAAGAGGTAGTCGGTATTGTGCTCAGCATTCTCTGTGGGCCATGCAGCCTCGCTGCCGGAGGTGAAATCGCACACCCAGCCGTACTTATCTTCCAGAATGCTGCGCATGAAGTCGTGCATAGCGGCAGACTCATTGATCCAGGTCTTGACGACGCGCTGGTCACACTTACCGGAGGCGTAGCGGGAGATCTCGCTCAGCAGCTTTGCCTTATCGGTGGCGGGTTCGCCAGCCTCCTTAGCGGCAGCAGAATCAACAGCGCCGTACCAGTGACGGGTGTCCTGCACGTTGGCGTTCTGCTCGATAACGCGGAAATTCAGGCCGTTGGCAGCAGCATAGGCGGCAGCGAACATACCGCCGTTGCCTGCACCCACAATGAGGATGTCGGTGTCCACGGTCTCAGTGATGGCAGTCTCGTCGATATCAGGCTCTTTGCCCAGCCAGTCGTTTGCGTCGCCTGTGGGCAGCTGCACGCTGGACACCACGGCCTCACCCTTTGCCTGTGCGTAGCAGCTCTTGGCAGCCTTCATCACGGCATCGGAGGTGATGGTGGAGCCGGAAACACCGTCGATTTCGGCAGAACCAGCAGCCAGCAGCTGTTCACGCAGCTCATCGGCAGCGGCAGCGCCGAAAGAAGCGGTCTCGCCGGAGGTATCCACCACCACGTCGGTGACAGCGCTGTCGGAGAAGGTCATGGTGACCTTGACGGTGGAGGAGATGCCCTCGGCAGTGCCCTCGTAGGTGCCGGGAATGTACTGACCGGCGGCACCGGAGGCAGTGGAGCTGGAGGCGGAATTGCAGGCGGCCAGAGCACCGGCAGTGACACCGCTCATGGCGGCGGCAGCGGCGATCTTCAGAAAGCCTTTGCGGGAGATCTTATTCATAGGGATGCTCTCTTTCTCTTTTCTCTTCTTATCGTGCAGCAGGGTGAAAACCACTTTGCTGAATCTTTAACAATTGTAGCGTAGAGTGACGCACTTTACAATTCAATTGTGTTATATTATAATTTAGAAAATCCTAATGTAAGAAAGCGAGGATGCGCAGATGAACCAGAGTGCACTGGAAGGATTTGTGAAGATCGTAGAGATGGACAGCTTTTCAGCAGCAGCAGAGGCACTGTATCTTTCGCAGTCAGCGCTTTCGCAGCAGATCCGCACGCTGGAGGGGCAGCTGCAGTTTGAACTGTTTCAGCATGTACCGCGCCGGGTGATCCTGACCCCGGCAGGCCGGGACTTTTACCCCAAGGCAAAGCAGCTGACGGCCTTGTATCAGGAGGCAGTGCGCCATGCCCGTGCGGTACAGCAGCAGGAAAATCCGCCGGAACGGCATCTGGTCATTGCATGGAGCCATGAGGCGATGCGGATGTTCGGGTACGACCTGTTTTCTCTGACGAACGAGCTGTGTCTGCAATACACGTCTATTATGATGCAGTGCGCCAGTCGCAGCGAGGTCTGGCGCAGTCTGAAAAAAGGGGACGCGGACCTTTCTTTCCAGCTGGAAAGTGCGGAATTTTACGCGCAGGGGTTCACTTTCATCCCGCTGCTTTATGTGCCGGAGCTGTGCATTCCCATCCACCCGCCCGCCGATATGCCGGTGGGCAGGCTGAGTCTGGAGCAGGCGCTGCAATACCGCTGGCTGCCCGTCAAAGAGATGTACCAGACCGTCTACGAGACCAGCCTGCTGCAGGAGGGGCTGGAGCGCGGAGTGAACTTTACGCCGGTGGGCGGCATCCGCAGCGCATCCTATGGGGATCCTGCGCTCAAGATGGTTCCTGCAGTCTATTACCGCAGACCGGATCTCAGCTTTGCGCGGGTGCTGGACTGGGGCAGGGGACACCGGTTCGGCATCGTGCTGGGACAAAAGCGCGAGGATCCGGTGGTAATGGCCTATGTCCGCGCTTTGCAGCAGCTGCTGCCGTCCCTCTCGGAAAAGCTGTTCGGCCTGAAGCTGGAAGCGGTGGAAGAATAAAGAAAAAAGAAAACCCTCTCAGGCGCATTCGCGCCAGCTCTCCCGAAGGGAGAGCTCTATTGCAGCTGACCGGTAACTGCTGAAAAGCTCCCCCTCTCGGGGGAGCTGGCATCGCGTAGCGATGACTGAGAGGGTAAACAAATAGCACCTGCTGCCTTCCTTTCCGAAGGCAGCAGGTGCTATTTTTGTGCTTATACTGCGATGACGGGCAGCTTACTCCACCACGTCCTCGAACTGGCTGTTGTACAGGTCGGCGTAGAAGCCGCCTGCTTCGATCAGCTGGTCGTGGGTGCCCTGCTCCACAATGTCGCCATCTCGCATCACAAGGATGAGGTCGGCATCCCGGATGGTGGAAAGACGGTGTGCGATCACAAAGCTGGTGCGGCCCTCCATCAGGCGGTCCATGGCGGTTTGGATGCGCTGCTCGGTGCGGGTATCCACACTGCTGGTGGCCTCGTCCAAAATCAGGATGCGGTTATCTGCCAGAATGGTGCGGGCGATGGTGAGCAGCTGCTTCTGGCCCTGACTCACGTTGGAAGCGTCTTCGTTCAGCTCCATCTGGTAGCCGCCGGGCAGGGTGCGGATGAAGTGGTCGGCGTTGGCAGCCTTGGCGGCGGCGATCACTTCTTCGTCGGTAGCATCCAGACGGCCATAGCGGATGTTCTCCATGATGGTGCCCTTGAACAGCCATGTGTCCTGCAGCACCATGCCGAAGCCCTCGCGCAGAGCGCTGCGGTCAAAGTCACGCACATCGTGGCCATTCAGGGTGATGGAACCGGAATCCACATCATAGAAGCGCATGAGCAGCTTGACCATGGTAGTTTTGCCCGCGCCGGTAGGGCCGACGATAGCCACCTTCTGGCCGGGCTTGACCTCACAGCTGAAATCGCGGATGACGGTCTTGTCCGGGGTGTAGCCGAAGCGGACATGGCTGAATGTCACCTGACCGTTGATGCAGCCGGGGTCGGCCCGGCGGGCCGGGTCTGCCTGCTGATCCTCTTCCGGCTCGTTCAGAAACTCGAACACCCGCTCAGCGGCAGCGGCCATGCTCTGCAGCATGTTGGACACCTGAGAAAGCTGCTGGATGGGCTGGGTGAAGTTCTTGACGTACTGGATGAAGGCCTGAATGTCACCGATGGTAATGGTGCCGTTTGCCGCAAAAATGCTGCCCACGATGGCCACTGCCACATAGCCCAGATTGCCTACAAAGTTCATAATGGGCATCATCAGGCCGGAGAGAAACTGGCTCTTCCATGCGGATTCGTACAGCTTATCGTTGGCGGCGTTGAAGTCGTTCAGCACCACGGCCTCACGGTTGAAGGCTTTGACCACGTTGTGGCCGGAGTAGACTTCTTCCACCTGACCGTTCACAACGCCCAGAATGGCCTGCTGTGCCTTGAAGTATTTCTGGCTGAACTTGACCACGATGAGCACCAGCACCAGCGAGACCGGCAGGATCAGCAGGGCGATCAGAGTCATCTTCGGGCTGATGGACAGCATCATGACCAGCACGCCGATCATGGTGGTCACACTGGTGATGAGCTGGGTGATGCTCTGGTTCAGGCTCTGGCCCAGCGTGTCCACATCGTTGGTGATGCGGGACAGCACCTCGCCCACGGTGCGCTTTTCAAAGTAGGCAAGGGGCAAGCGGTTGATCTTTTCGCTGATCTGCTTGCGGAAGTCGTAGCAGACTTTCTGGGAAAGGCCGGTCATGAGCCAGCCCTGAATAAAGCTGAAGGCGCTGCTCAGCAGGTACATGCCCAGCAAAAACAGCAGGATGCGGCCGATATACACAAAGTCGATGCTGCCGGTGCCGCGCAGCTTGGCGATCCAGCCGGTGGCAAGAGCCGTGGTGGCCTTTGCCAGCACCTTGGGACCTGCAATGTTGAAGATGGTAGAAAGAATGGCAAATACAATGGCGGTAACGAGCGAAAGGCGGTAGCGGCCAAGGGTGCGCACAAGCTGCAGCAGGGTGCCCTTGAAGTCCTTGGCGCGTTCGGTCGTCATGCGTCCGGGTCTTGGCATATCACTCACCCTCCTTTTCGGTATTCAGAGATTTGAGGTCCAGCTCCTTCTGGCTCAGCTGGCTGCGGGCGATCTCCTGATACTCCGGGCAGGAAGCCATCAGCTGGGCATGGGTGCCCTTGCCCACCAGACGGCCTTCGTCCAGCACCAGGATCTGGTTTGCGTGCAGCACAGTGGAGATGCGCTGTGCCACAATGATAACGGTAGCGTTATCGGTCTGGGCTTTCAGTGCACGGCGCAGGGCAACATCGGTCTTAAAGTCGAGGGCAGAAAAGCTGTCGTCGAACAGATAAATTTTGGGGTCCTTGGCAATGGCGCGTGCAATGGAAAGGCGCTGCTTCTGGCCGCCGGACACATTGGAGCCGCCCTGTGCAATGGGGCTTTGGTAGCCCTCGGGCTTTGCGTCGATGAACTCGGTGGCCTGCGCAATGGCAGCAGCCTTTTTTACATCGGCATCGGTGATGTGCTCCCCGCCGAACTTCAGGTTCGAGTCGATGGTGCCGCTGAACAGCACGCCCTTCTGGGGCACATAGCCCAGCAGGTCGTGCAGCTGTGCCTGCGGCATATTGCGCACATCGATGCCATCCACGGTCACGCTGCCGCCGGTGACATCATAAAAGCGGGGGATGAGGTTGAGCAGGGTGGATTTGCCGCAGCCGGTAGAGCCGATGATGGCGGTGGTTTCGCCGGGCTTTGCGGTAAAGCTGATGTGCTCCAGCGCATCGCTGTCCGCACCCGGGAAGCGGAAGCTCACATCGTGGAACTCTACCTCACCCTGCCAGTTTTCGTGCTCCTGCGCGGGCTTTGCAACAGCTTCGTCCGGGTCGTTGATGGTGGCTTTGGTGCGGATCACCTCGTCGATGCGCTCCGCAGCCACACCGGCGCGGGGCAGCATGACGGCCACCATGGCCAGCATCAGGAAGGACATGACGATCTGCATGGTGTAGGTGATGAATGCGATCATCTCGCCCACCTGCATGGTGCCGTTGTCCATGGCCTTGCCGCCGAACCAGACGATCAGCAGGCTGGTGCCGTTCATGATGAGGGTCATAAAGGGCATCATGGCAACCATGGCATGGTTGGTGAACAGCTGGGTGCTCATCAGGTCTTTGTTGGCCTTGTCGAAGCGCTCCTCCTCAAACTTTTCACGGCTGAAGGCACGCACCGGCATGATGCCGGTCAGAATCTCGCGGCTGACGAGGTTCAACCGGTCCACCAGCTTCTGCATGATCTTGAACTTGGGCATGGCCACACTCATCAGGAAGAGGATGAGCAACAGCAGAACGGCCACATCCAGCACGATGATCCAGGAAAGGCCGGTGCTGCTGTTCAGCACATGCAGCACGCCGCCAATGCCCAGAATGGGCGCATAGGCCACCATGCGCAGCAGCATGACGCAGACGAACTGCACCTGCTGGATGTCGTTGGTGGTGCGGGTGATGAGAGATGCGGTGGAAAAATTCTCGATCTCTGCATTGGAGAACCCGATGACGCTGGCAAAGGTCTCACGGCGCAGGTCACGGCCAATGGCGGCGGACACACGGGAGGCGAGGAAGCCCACCGCAATGGACACAGCCACCATCAGCAAAGTCAGGCCCAGCATCTGGCCGCCTACGCGGTAAAGGTAGCGCATCTGCACATCGTGGGCGATGCCCTGTGCCTCGTATTCCAGCTGCACCAGCAGCATGGACTGGCTTTTGAGGTTCTCCATCAGGGTATCATCCAGACTGGCAAAAGCACCGGCCAGCTGCTGCTGAACAGCTTCGCGGGTGAAGCCGGGCATCTGGCTCATAGCGGCAAACTGGGCGCATACGGTGTCCAGATCTTCGGCAGTGGGGGTGACGGTCTCGCTATCCGTGGTGGTGCTCTCAGAGGATGCCGCCTGCATGTCAGCAAGGCCGGTCATGCCCATGGTGTCCTGCCCGGCGGGGGCGTTCGCTGCCTGCGCGGCGGCCATATACAGCACGATGTCCGGCGTGGTGACGGCATCCTCCAGCGCGGTGCGCTCGTCATCGGTCAGGTCGGTGCGCAGCTTCAGCACGCCGTCGTCCTGAAGATAATACCCGTAGGCGTTCTGGAGCGCATCGGCATCCTCTTCGCTCATCAAAAGCGTGAGGGCGTCCAGCGTGCTCTGGCGTATCGTTTCCGGCAGGGGGCTTTCAATGCCGCCCTGCTGGATGCCGGTGTCCACGATCCTGCTGGTGTAGTCCGGCAGCGAAAGATCGCAGTACGCCTGCACGAACAGCAGCGCGAACACCACAAGACAGACGGCCCAGTGCCGGGCCAGCTGCTTGAAAATTTTCGTCATAGTTCGGTTCTCCCTTCGTTGTTTTTTGCTTCACGGGAAGCGTTTTCCGCAAGAATGGCATCCATCAGTGCGCCGCGCAAAGTATTCATCTGCTGAACCTGCTCCGGTGTCAGCCGGGCCATCACGCAGGCAAAATAATCGCTGAGTGCATCCTCACACCGGGCACAGGCGGCGTAGCCCTCCGGCGTGATGCGCACCAGCGTTTTGCGCCGGTCAGCCGGGTCCGCTTCGCGCAGAACAAGGCCGTCCTGTTCCAGCTGGCGCAGGCTGCGGCTGATGGCTGGCAGCGGCTGGTGTGCCTCCCGGGCAAAATCGGAAACATACACCGCTCCGTTCTGCCCGCGGGTACTGATCGTGTGAGCCAGACCCTCCAGCATGGGAAAGTGGCACTTGGGACAGCCCCGCAGAGCCGCCTTCATGCCGGCCCGGGACGCCTTGCTCAGCCGTCCGAAAAAATGGCACAGGCCGTGAAAGCTCGCCGCGGCTTCGGTCTCGTTCAACATTTTATCCCTCCTCATTGCAAAATGCTTAACAGCTGTTAACTATTAACGCCTGACAATAATATTCCTCCGGCACCCAGAATGCAAGGGCAGTTTAGGATAATTTTAAAAAAGTTCACAAAAAGGGGAGAACGGCAGAAAGCCTGAACCGCCCGGCAGCTGCATAAATAGAATAAGAAACGTTTCTGCGGGAGGGGCGGCGGCAGTGGAACAGAACCTGACAAGAATTTTTACACTTTTTGGCGGCTTGGCACTGTTTTTATACGGCATGGATGCGCTCAGCCACAGTCTGGAAACAGCGGCAGGCAGCCGCCTGAAAAGCCTGCTGGCCGCTGTGACCGGCAGCCCGGTGCGGGGCGTGCTGGCGGGGGCTGCGGTCACGGCGGTGCTGCAAAGCAGCTCGGCAGTCACGGTGATGGTGCTGGGCTTTGTAAGTGCGGGCCTGCTGACCCTGCGGCAGGCGGTCCCGGTGATCTTTGGCTGCAACATCGGAACCACCGTTACCGCACAGCTGCTGGCTTTCCGGCTGGAAGATATGCGCGGCCTTGTGCTGCTGGCCGGGCTGCTGCTCTGCTTTGCCTGTGCGGGGCGGAAGGCCCGGGCCATTGGCCGGGCGGTGTTCGCCTTTGGCCTGCTGTTCGAGGGCATTGCCGATATGGGCACTGCTATGGAACCGCTGGCGCAAAGCCCGGTGTTTGTGCACTGGCTGGGTCGGGTGCGACAGCACCCATGGCTGGGGCTGCTGGCGGGGCTTGGCATGACCCTGACAGTGCAGAGCAGCTCGGCTACCATTGCCTTGCTGCAGAACTTTGCAGCCCGCCCCGGGCTGGACGGCAGCAGTCTGCTGGGTCTTGCGGGTGCGCTGCCAGTGCTGCTGGGCGATAACATCGGCACCACCATCACGGCAGTGCTGGCATCCTTGAGCGCAAACCGGGACGCAAAGCGGGTGGCTGCGGCCCATGCAGTGTTCAATCTGACCGGCGCGGCGGTGTTCTGCGCCGGTCTGCCGTTGTATGTGCGGCTGACGGCTGCACTTTCGCCCAAAGGGCCGGAGCTTGCCGTGATCGCCCGGCAGATCGCGAATGCGCACACCTTGTTCAATGTGGTGTGCACGCTGGTGTGGCTGCCGCTGACCCCGCTGATGGTGCGGTTTGTGTGCCGCCTTGTGCCGGACCGGGCAGTGCGGTAAGTTTTTACTGGACAAACATACCAATTGCGCATATACTGAAAGGGATGAAACCTACCGCGGAACAAAAAGGAAACATTGCTATGCGACAGAAAATCGGAAGAGTGTGTATGGTGCTGGGCGCGCTGCTGATCCTTGCGGCAGCAGCCCTGCTGGCCTATAACAAGTGGGATGCATCCCGTGCAGACAAGGCCTCGCAGGAGGTGCTGGGCGAGCTGGAGCAGACCCTGAACGCTGCCATTGAGGAAAAGGCAAAATCGGATACCGTGGCGCTGCAGCCGGAGCTGGACCCCACGCAGGAAATGACCGTGACCGAACTGAACGGCTGGGATTACATCGGCTATCTGTCCATTCCGTCCATCGGGCTGGAACTGCCGGTGATGAGCCAGTGGAGCTATGCGGGCCTGAAAATCGCACCGGGCCGTTACTCCGGTTCCACCTATGCGGATAACATGGTGGTCTGCGCCCACAACTATGCAAAGCATTTCAGCCCCATCAAGTGGCTGACCGAGGGCGCGCAGGTCTATTTTACGGATATGGACGGTATGCGCTGGACCTACGAGGTTTCCTATGTGGAAAACCTGCAGCCCACGCAAATTGAAGAAATGACCGAAAAGACGGAGGAGTCCGATGAATGGGATCTGACCCTCTTTACCTGCACCACCGGCGGCAGCGCCCGGTGCGCTGTGCGGTGCGTGCGGACGAGTTACCCGGCGCTCACAACGGAGACCGCAGAATAAGATGCAAAAAATCCCCTGTGCACTGGCACAGGGGATTTTTCATATCCGGTATTCAGTGGGCGGTGCCCATCTTCACAGGGGATTACTTGCTCTGAATGTACTCGTCAATGGCCTTTGCAGCAGCCTTGCCTGCGCCCATGGCCTTGATGACGGTGGCTGCGCCGGTCACGGCATCGCCGCCGGCGTACACACCATCGCGGCTGGTTTTGCCGTCGTCGCCGTCGGTAACGATGCAGCCGTGCTTGTTGGTTTCCAGACCCGGGGTGGTGGAGCGGATCAGCGGGTTGGGGCTGGTGCCCAGACTCATAATGACCGTGTCCACATCCAGCTCGAACTCGCTGCCCTTCTTTTCGATGGGGCGGCGGCGGCCGGAAGCATCCGGCTCGCCCAGCTCCATCTCAATGCAGGTGATGGACTTGACAAAGCCCTCGTCGTTGGCGTGGATCTCCACAGGGTTGCACAGGGTCTTGAAGATGATGCCCTCTTCCTCGGCGTGCTCCACCTCTTCCTTACGGGCGGGCAGCTCAGCCATGCCGCGGCGGTAGACGATGTACACGGTCTCGGCACCCAGACGCAGGGCGCTGCGGGCAGCGTCCATAGCCACGTTGCCGCCGCCCACAACGGCGACCTTTTTGCCGGTGCGGATGGGGGTCTTGCTGGTGGGCAGATAAGCCTTCATCAGGTTGGAGCGGGTCAGGAACTCGTTGGCGGAGTACACGCCCTTCAGGCTCTCGCCGGGGATGCCCATGAAGCGGGGCAGACCGGCACCGGAGCCTACGAACACGGCCTCGTAGCCGTACTCGTCCATCAGCTCGTCGATGGTGAGCACCTTGCCAATGACCATATTGCACTCAAAATCAACGCCCATCTTCTTCAGGCCGTCGATCTCCTGCTGCACGATGGCCTTGGGCAGACGGAACTCAGGGATGCCGTACATCAGCACGCCGCCGGCCACATGCAGGGCCTCGTAAACGGTGACCTTATAGCCAAGCTTTGCCAGATCGCCTGCGGCGGTCAGGCCGGCAGGGCCTGCGCCGATAATGGCCACCTTGTGGCCGTTCCATTCGGGCACGATGGGGGCGGTGTGCACATTCTCACGGTGCCAGTCGGCAACAAAGCGCTCCAGGCGGCCGATGCCCACCGGCTCGTTCTTGATGCCGCGGGTGCACTTGCCCTCGCACTGGCTCTCCTGCGGGCATACACGGCCGCAGACAGCGGGCAGGGAAGAGGAACGGTTGATCACCTGATAAGCGGCTTCAAAGTCGCCCTCGGCCACATGGCCGATGAACTCGGGGATATCGATGCCCACAGGGCAGCCGGTCTGGCAGGGTTTGTTCTTGCAGTGCACGCAGCGCTTTGCTTCGTTCACGGCCATTTCTTCGGTGTAGCCAAGTGCAACTTCCTTAAAGTTCTTGTTGCGCACATTGGGGTCCTGCGTGGGCATGGGGCACTTCTTCGGGTCCATATTGAAAGCCATCTTATTTTACCTCCTGATTGAGCAGATTGCATGCCGCTTCACGGGCGTGTGCCTCAAACGGGCGGTACATGGTGCCGCGGGCCATTGCCTCATCAAAATCCACCAGATCGCCGTCAAAGTCGGGGCCGTCCACGCAGGCGAACTTGGTCTCGCCGCCAACGGTCAGGCGGCAGCCGCCGCACATGCCGGTGCCGTCGATCATGATGGGGTTCATAGAAACGATGCTCTTCAGGCCATGCTTCTGGCAGGTCTTGACCACGAACTTCATCATGATCAGCGGGCCAATGGTGATGACCAGATCGTACTGGTTGCCGGCGGCCACCAGCTCGTCCAGTGCAGCGGTAACAACACCCTTGGTGCCATAGCTGCCGTCGTCGGTCATAATGCGCAGCTCGTCGCTGCAGGCTTTGAACTCGTCCTCAAGGATCAGCAGGTCCTTATTGCGGAAGCCCACCACGCTGTGCACCACACAGCCCTGCTCGTGCAGCTCACGGGCAATGGGCAGAGCGATGGCGCAGCCTACGCCGCCGCCCACGACACATACCTTCTTCAGGCCTTCCACCTCGGTGGCGCGGCCCAGCGGGCCTACAAAGTCGTGGACACTCTGGCCCACCTGCAGGCTGTTCAGCTCCATCGTGGTACCGCCCACGATCTGAAAAATGATATCCACAGTGCCCTTTTCGCGGTCATAACCGGCCACGGTCAGGGGGATGCGCTCGCTGTCCTCAAACGGGCGCACAATGATAAACTGGCCCGGCTTTGCCTTTTTGGCGATCAGCGGGGCTTCAATGACCATCTTCGTCACGGTGGGATTCAGCGCGACTTTTTCAGTGATCTTATACATTGTGTTTGCTCCTTTATGCTGGCTTTTCCTATTTCTGCGCACGAAAACGCGCCTGTATGCCCTCAGCGGCATAACAGACGCAGCTCTTACAGGCGACAAAATGACACTCTCCATTATAATGGTTTACAAAAGGGAAAGCAAATCAATTTTCTTCGTGTATGTCATGACAAACTTGAATGATGACACAGGTGAAGCCCGCAAAAGTGAAGATTTTTGAATACAGACAGGCGGGTTTCCAACTTTTTTGCAGAAAATGCAAATTTGTGGTTGACAATTGCCGGGCGGTACGGTATAATAATCAGCGTCGCCGGTAAACAGTCCGGCACAAACACATGGAATGTGCGGCCGTAGCTCATCTGGTAGAGCGCCACCTTGCCAAGGTGGAGGTAGCGAGTTCGAGCCTCGTCGGCCGCTCCATTTTGTGGAAGTTTAGCTCAGCTGGGAGAGCATCTGCCTTACAAGCAGAGGGTCAGCGGTTCGAGCCCGTTAACTTCCACCATTTGGCCCGGTAGCTCAGTTGGTTAGAGCACCAGCCTGTCACGCTGGGGGTCGTCGGTTCGAGCCCGATCCGGGTCGCTTCGTCGAAAGTCCTGCAGTTCATCGGGCGGTCTTGCAAGCAAGACTGCCGTGATGAACGCCAGACTTTCTCCTCTTCCCCACAAAATCTTGCTTCGCAAGCTTTCGCGGGGGCCCCGAAATTCGTGAGAATCGCTCGGGAGGGTGCAGGGATAATTGCACCGCTTATGCCTCTGTAGCTCAGTCGGTAGAGCAGGGGACTGAAAATCCCCGTGTCATTGGTTCGATTCCGATCGGAGGCACCAGCTAAGGAAATCCAGCAGGGTTTCCAATATGCGGCCGTAGCTCATCTGGTAGAGCGCCACCTTGCCAAGGTGGAGGTAGCGAGTTCGAGCCTCGTCGGCCGCTCCAATACGAAGCCATCGTTGATGCAGAAATGCAAAAACGATGGCTTTTTTGTTGTTCCCCGTTACGGCTCCTTCCTGCGAAAAAAGAAAAGCCGGAAAATCCGCAGATTTTTCGGCTTTTGCAAATATGAAAATAATGATTCCGCTGATATTGTCGGGGCGCGATCCGTGCGCGGAGACAATTTTAAATCGTTTCTTACAGGATCACATTTTTAATGAGCAGCGAAATGCTGCCGTCGTCGCTGTGCAGAAATTCCACCTCGTTGTCCGAGTTGAGCAGTTCGGTGGGAATCTTCACCTCAATGCCGTTGGCGGTGTGGATGCTGCGGCTCTCCATGCGGCGGATGCGCGCAGGGGTCACGGTCACGGGCTGTTCAGGCGCTTCCAGCACATCACTCTTTTCCACATAATCATCAAAGGGCACGGCGGCAAGGGGATATTCCTCTTCCAACTGCTGACGCACCTGCTGGATGGATACCTGATTGTCGTTGTCTGCGGCCTGATTGGCGATCAGCATCGCGACCTGAGCCTCTACGTGGGGCTGATCTGCGTAGTTTTCCTGCACGGCCTGCACGGCGGCTTCCTGAATGGCCTGCAGCTTTTTCTTTTCCGGCTGGGCGGTGGTGTACTGGAACACTACCGTGGAAAGGTAAAAATCCTTGTGGCCGTCGATGTCGAACTTTTTTTCCAGCAGCTTCATGGAGTAGTCGGTCAGATTGACAAGGGCACCTTCCTCCACCTTGCCGCTCTGGCTGGGCAGGCAGGCCCGCTGCTGTATGATGGAGTTCACCGGGGCACCCTCCACATTCTCGGTGTAGTGGGTGTAGCCGTTTTTGTAGTTCAGCTTCAGAATGCCCAGCCACGGCTCGCCATCGCGGGTAAAATCCACCACGGCAAGGTCTGCCCCCGGAATGGTGGTGTGCGCGTGCATGTAGTCGAACAGAACGCCCGCGATGCGGCAGGAGAGGTCCACAAAATCGTGGTTGTGCTCCAGCTCGTTTTTAAAGGCGGAATCCGGTAGCGGGCGGCACTGGCGGATATCGTCGCTGGCAAGCAGCTTTTCGATGTGGTACTGGAAATAGGCGGTCTTTTCGGCGGTCATTTCCATGCCGCTGCCGCTGAGTACAGGCGCATCCATGGTGGTGTCCAGCACGTGCAGAATGGCCTGATGAATGATGATCTCCATGGGAGTTACCTCGTTTTTATAAGAATCTCTTTGGCATACAGTATAGCACAGCCCGGCCCAAAAGGCGAGAGCACATCTTGTAAACCGCCTGCAGGAATGCTACAATAAGGGCAGAAAACCACGCAGGAAAGGGGACAAAAACCATGGAATTCCGTGATAAGCCAATGGAAAATCTCATCCGCCTTCAGGAAAAGGACATCTGCAAAAATGCCCGCGCACTGCTGCTGGACGGTGAGAGCATCGTGGGTGCCTACAAGACGGTGCGCGATCAGGTGATCTTTACCACCCACCGCATCATCATGGTGGATATGCAGGGCGTTACCGGAACCCGGCAGCAGATCTTTGTGCTGCCGTACCGCAAGGTGCTGCACTTCGGCATTCAGACGGCAGGCTTTGGCGACCCGGTGCAGGCATCGCAGCTGACCGTCTGCTTTGCGGACGCACACGAGGCAAAGTTCGGCTTTATCGGCCAGCAGGAACTGTTTGCGGTCGCCAACGCCATCAGCCGGTGCATCCTGTAAATAACTCCTTTAAAACAGCAGGCTCCCCGCCCGAGACCGGACAGGGAGCCTTTTGCTGTATATGAAATGGGAGAATGGCAGAATTAGCAGCGGCTTGTTTTGCGCACCAGCTGTTCGTGCATGAACACCATGAGCACCAGCAGTGCCAGCAGATAAAATGGGAACAGTGCAGGAGTGATATTGTTTGCCAGCAGGCCGAACAGCGGCGGCATGGCCAGATTGCCCACATAGGCGCTTGCCATCTGGATGCCAATGACTGCCTGCGATCTGTCTGCACCGAAGTGCTCCGGCGTGGAGTGGATGATGCTGGGATAGATGGGCGCACAGCCAAGCCCCACCAGAACAAGACCGCACAGGGCAAGCACCTGCGGCCCGGGCAGCAGCAGCGCCAGCACGCCTGCGGACAGAATGCACTGACCCATGCGGATCATCTGCGTATCGTTGAATTTCAGGGTCAAAAAGCCGCAGGCGGCGCGCCCGGCGGTGATGCCGATGTAGAACAGGCTGGCAAAGCTGGCGGCAGTGTCGGCGGCAACGCCTTTCGTCAGTGTGAGGTAGCTGCTGGCCCACAGACCGGCCGTGGTCTCCAATGCACAGTAGCAGAAGAAGCACAGCATCACCTCTCTGGCACCCGGCAGACGGAATACCTGTCCAAGGCTCAACGCCCGCGTCGAAGCAGTTTCGGTGTCGGTGCCTGCAGTACGGCTCTGCCATAGCGGCAAACTGAAAAAGAGCACTGCGCTCAGCAGGATCTGGAACAGGGCAATGTACCGGTAGCCGGATGTCCACGGCTCGCCGCCTGCCAGCACCCGGCCCATGACCATGGGGCTGATCATGGTGCCGATGCCCCACATGCAGTGCAGCCAGCTCATGTGGCGGCTTTTATAATGTAAGGCAACATAGTTGTTCAGGGCCGCGTCCACGCTGCCTGCACCCAGCCCATAGGGCACGGCCCACAGGCAGAGCATCCAGAACTGTGTGGAGACCGAAAAGCCGAACAGCGCGGCAGCTGTCATGGCCACACTGAGGGCGGTCACTTTTCCGGTACCCAGCGCACGGGTGAGCCGGTCGCTGTTCAGGCTGGAAACAATGGTGCCAAAGGAGATGATCATGGAGATCAGCCCCGCATAGGACACCGGCACACCGAGCGCCGGATACATGGAGGGCCACGCCGACCCCAGCAGGGAATCCGGCAGGCCCAGACTGATGAATGAGATGTAAATGATCGGAAGCAGAAGCTGTACCATAAATCTTGAGTTCCTCCGGGAAGCGTGTTATACTTGCAATGCATCTTATACTTTGCTGATGTAATAATATCACACATCGGAGCGGAATATTAGGATAAAAACGCCCGATTGATACAACAAAACCGGCGCGGATGCGGATGTGCACCTTGACGGAAAGGAGATGGCTGATCGTGGCATTTCAGACCAGCTGTGCAGCAGCGGGCGGGCTCAACTGCCTGCCGGATGTTGTGGCGGATGACGAGGGCAGGGAACTGGTGCAGCACGGCAGCGCACTGTTTCCTATTGCCTGTTATGAAGAGGACCTCAAAAGCTACTCGGTAGCATGGCATTGGCATGAAGAGTTTGAATACATCCTTGCCGTAAAAGGCCCGCTGGCGGTGGACGTGAGCAAAGCCCGGCTGGTTTTGCAGACCGGGCAGGGCGTGTTTGTCAATTCCGGAGTGTTCCATGCGGTGGAGCAGGCTGAGACCGGGGATGCCCTGCTGCATTCCGGGGTATTCCATCCGCGCCTGATCGGCGGCATGGATACCATCTTCTGGCAAAAGCTCGTACATCCGCTGCTTCAGCCGGGAGCGCCGGCGTTCTTTCTGCTGGACGAGGCAGACGACGGGCAGAAGGCCGTGCTCTGCCATTTGCGGGAAGTCTGGGACGCAGTGGCCCAAGAGGTCTTTGACTATGAGAATCAGGCGCGGTACCATCTTTCGGCGGCGGTGCATCTGCTGGGAATGCAGTGCGAGGGTGGAAAAACAAAGGTCTCTCAGCAGGAGCAGATCGCGGCCCAGCGCATGAAACAGATGCTGCGTTTTGTGGAAGAGCATTATGCTGAGGAACTGAACGTGGAGCGCATTTCCGACTGCGTGGCCCTGAGTGAGAGCGCCTGCCTGCGCAGCTTCCGGCAGCTGCTGGGGATCACACCCATCCAGTATGTCAAGCAGTACCGCATTGAAAAGGCCGCCGAGCTGCTGCTTTCCACCAGCATGAAGATCGGCGAGATCGGTGCCGACTGCGGCTTTTCAGATACCAGCTACTTTACAAAGACCTTCCGGGAGATCAAGCACTGCACGCCCAGAGAGTACCGTCAGAAGTTTGCAGGAAGAGAGCAGTCTCTTTCAAGGCGGGACGGCGGCAGAGCCAGTGCACCGGCTGAAACAGCGTTATAAAAAGGAGAATCGGAAACAATGCAGCGTAGTTTGACCAAAGGCCCCATCACCGGCAGCATTTTGCTGTTTGCTCTGCCGCTGATGCGGGCCTATCTGCTTTCGGCCACGCCGCTGGGTGTTACCGGCATCTGGCTCAGCGTGCCCATCGGCTGGGCGCTGGCAGATATCATCGGCATTGGGTACTATTTAAAAAAGAATCGGTGACAGCAGGGGGGAGAGAAGATGGTCGACCATATCAGGATCCGCGGCGCGCGGGTGCACAACCTGAAAAACGTGAATGTGGATGTGCCGCTGGGCAAAATCGTGGGTGTGGCGGGCGTGTCCGGTTCGGGCAAGTCCAGCCTTGCGCTGGGCGTGCTTTACGCCGAAGGCTCCCGCCGGTATCTGGACGCACTTTCCACCTATACGCGCCGCCGCATGACGCAGGCGGCAAAGGCATCGGTGGACGAAGTGCTGTATGTTCCGGCTGCACTGGCACTGCATCAGCGGCCCGCTGTGCCGGGCATCCGCAGCACCTTTGGTACCGGCACGGAACTGCTGAACAGTCTGCGCCTGATGTTCTCCCGTCTTTCCAGCTATCCCTGCCCGCAGTGCGGCCGCTGGCTGGAACCCAGCCTTGCCGTGGCGGCAGAAAAGCCGCTGCTCTGCCCGCAGTGCGGTGCCAGCGTGCGTGCGCTTTCCGCTGAAGAATTTGCCTTCAACAGTCAGGGGGCCTGCCGTACCTGCAGCGGTACCGGCATGGTGATGACCGTGGACGAGAGCACCCTTGTGCCGGACGATTCTCTTACGATCGACGAAGGTGCCGTGGCCCCGTGGAAGAGCCTGATGTGGTCGCTGATGGTGGATATCTGCCGGGAGATGGGCGTGCGCACCGATGTGCCCTTCCGCGACCTGACCGACCGGGAAAAGGATATCGTTTTCCATGGCCCGGCGGAGAAAAAGCACATTTTTTATCATAACAAAAATTCCAATCAGGCCGGGGAGCTGGATTTTACCTATTTCAATGCCACCTATACCGTGGAGAACGCCCTCTCCAAGGTCAAGGATGAAAAGGGCATGAAGCGGGTGGAAAAGTTCCTGCGGCAAGGCATCTGCCCGGACTGCGGCGGCACCCGGCTGTGTAATGCGGCTCGTACCCCAAAGCTGCGGGGCATCACGCTGGACAAGGCTTGTCAGATGACTCTTGTGCAGCTTACCGATTGGGTGGCGGGTGTGCCGGACAGTCTGCCGGAAGAGATGCGGCCCATGGCCCGCAATATCTGCGAATCCTTCCAGACGGCAGCGGCACGGCTGCTCTCGCTGGGCCTTGGCTACCTGACGCTGGACCGCTCCGCTTCCACTCTTTCCACCGGTGAGCGCCAGCGGATGCAGCTGGCCCGTGCGGTGCGCAACCGTACCACCGGTGTGCTCTATGTGCTGGACGAGCCGTCCATCGGCCTGCATCCTTCTAACATTGAAGGCCTGACCGATGTGATGCACGACCTTGTGGCCGACGGCAACTCGGTGGTGCTGGTGGATCACGATACCCAAATTTTGAAGGAAGCTGACTGGCTGATCGAGATGGGGCCGGAAGCCGGTGCAAAGGGTGGACATGTGATCGCGCAGGGCAGTATTCCGGAAATTGAACAGAACGCGGCTTCTCAGATCGGCCCGTTTCTTGCAGGCAGGGCGGGGGTGAACGCCCGGCCTCATGTGCCGGAAAATGAACTGTTTGCACAGGGCCGCATCCATCTGGCAACCTCGGCCATCCATACTGTGAAGCCGCTGGAACTGGAACTGCCCAAGGGGCGGCTGACCGTGGTTACGGGTGTGTCCGGCAGCGGCAAGACCACCCTGATTTTGGAAAGCCTGGTCCCGGCCTTGCAGGCAAAGGTGAACGGTACAGCCCTGCCAGCGCATGTGAAAAGCGTGGAGGCCGAGGAAATCGCGCAGGTGAAGCTGATCGATGCAACGCCCATCGGCATCAATGTGCGCTCCACCGTGGCCACCTATGCCAATGTGCACGATGAGCTGCGCAAGCTGTTTGCCAAAACGCAGGATGCCAAAAACCACGGCTATAAGGCGGGCGATTTCTCCTACAACACCGGTAAGCTGCGGTGCCCCACCTGTGACGGCACCGGCGTCATCAGTTTGGATGTGCAGTTTTTGCCGGACGTAGAAGTGCCCTGCCCGGACTGCGGCGGTTCGCGTTACAGCCGGGAAGCGGCGGCAGTGAAGCTGCCCACGGCGAACGGCGAACCAGCCTCCATGGCCGACCTGATGGACATGGATGTGTCCACTGCATTGGAAGCCTGTGCGGACTGCAAGCTTGTGCGCCAGCGCCTGCAGGTACTGAAAGAATTGGGCCTTGGCTACCTGACCCTTGGCGAGGAGACACCCAGCCTTTCCGGCGGCGAAGCCCAGCGGCTGAAGCTTGCCAGCGAGATGGGCAAGGGGCAGGCAGACAGTGTGTTCGTGTTCGATGAACCCACCATCGGCCTGCATCCGCTGGATGTACAGACCCTGCTGGGTGTGTTCCAGAAGCTGATCGGGAACGGTGCCACCGTGGTGGTCATTGAGCATGATCTGGATGTGATCCGCAATGCGGATTACCTTGTGGATATGGGGCCGGGCGGCGGCGATGCCGGCGGACGCATCGTGGCGGCAGGTACGCCGGAACAGGTGAGACAGAACCCGGAGAGCATCACCGGGCGGTATATCTGATAGAAAAAGCAACGCCCGCCGGGTCTCCCCGGCGGGCGTTCTCTGTACGGCGATAAAACTTACCGCTTGATATCGTAGTTCATGTTCATCAGGTTGCGGATAGTGCTCACATCATCGGTGATGTTGGCATCGCCGTGGATGGTGTGCTTGATGGCACTGCTTGCCACCGCAAAGTTGATCATATCCATGGCTCTGTAGTTGTGCAGCATGGCGTAGATCAGGCCGCTGGCAAAGGCATCGCCGCCGCCCACGCGGTCAAGGATATTAAAGGTGAACAGCTTGCTCTCGAAGGTGTGGCCGTCGTACCACATGAAAGCCTTCAGGCTGTTCTCGCTGCCGCTGTGCGCATAACGCACATGGCGGGCAATGCACTTGAGGTTGGGATACCGCTCGATGAAGTGCTGGAAAATCTCGTCCTGCTGCTCATAGCTGGGCTGCAGAGGCACGCCGTCCTTCCAGTCGCCCTTGGAGTGGTCGCTCTCATCCTTCCACAGGTGGTACGGCTCAATGCCAAGCAGCACATCCACATAGGGCAGGCACTCGGTGCAGAAATCGCGGGCTTCTTCCCAGCTCCACAGGGTGGAGCGGAAATTGCCGTCGAAGCTGACGGTCAGGCCCTTGTTTTTGGCGACCTTGAGCATATCCAGAATGAGGGTGCGGCAGTTGGGTGCCAGTGCCGGGGTGATGCCGCTCAGGTGCAGCCAGTCGTAGCCGTCCAGCAAAGCATCCAGATCCACCTGCGAGAAATCGTACTCAGTAATGGCACTGTGCTTGCGGTCATAGATGACCTTGGACGGGCGGATGCCGTAGCCGGTCTCCAGATAATAAGTACCAAGACGGTTGGAAGGAGTCTCGTTCGGCTCGGTCAGGATCATAGGGGTGCAGTGCACGTCGTTGGAACGCAGCCAGCGCACGGCGCTCTTGCCCAGACTGTTGTTGGGCACCACGCTGAAGAAGGTGCTGTCCACACCAAGGTTAGCCAGTGCCAGTGCAATGTTGGCCTCGCTGCCGCCGTAGCTGGCCTCAAAGCCGGATGCCATACGGATCTTCTCGTAGTTCGGCGGGGTCAGGCGCAGCATGATCTCACCGCAGGTGATGAATTTCTGGCCGGTGGTATCGTTGCCAAGGATCGGGTTGAAATGTTCCATAACGCTCCTCCTGATATTTACAGCTCATCAGAGTTCTGTTAACACATCGTTGTATCCATTATAATCCGGCCCGGATGGGATTGCAAGCATTTCCGCGGGGATGCAAGAGAAAATAATCAGCCTTTTTTGGGAGATTTGACGAATTCATACCCCTGTCAAATCGAAAGAAGGCGTATACTCTTCCTTTGCGCTGCTCTTCTGCTGCATGTAGCCCTGCGCCAGTCCCTTGTCCATGGCATAGTTGACCACCCGGCGGTATTCATAGGTGGTAATGCGCCGTCCGATGCCGTGCTCTGCGGCCTTGTAAAACGGTGTGTACTGGCTCATGACGCTGGGGATGAAGCATCCGGGGTCTGCATCGTTCCACGCGGCCATCTGGTCAAGCACCGCAAAGCTGTCGTCAACATGGCCGGGCAGGGCAAGGTGCCGCAGAATGACCCCCTTTTGCAGGATGCCCTCTGCATTGAACACCGGGTGCCCGGCCTGTGCCATCATGGCTTCAATGGCGGGCTTTGCCTGCGCAAAATAGTCCGGTGCAGAGGAAAGCTCTGCCGAGAGGGCGGAGGAGACGTATTTCAGGTCGGCCAGCCAGATGTCGATGTATCCGCGCCATGCTTCCACGCTTTCCACCGTTTCGTAGCCGCCGGTGTTGCATACGATGGGCAGATGCAGGCCCTTAGCCCGGGCAATATCCAGCGCGGCAATGATCCAGGGCCGCCACTGGCCGGGTGTGACCAGATTGATGTTGTTGGCACCCTGCTCCTGCAGATTCAGGAAAATCTCTGCCAGATGTTCCACGCTGATCTCCTTGCCAAGGCCCTCGGCGCTGATGGGATAGTTCTGGCAGAAGCAGCATTTGAGGGTGCAGCCGGAAAAGAACACCGTGCCGCTGCCCTTTGTGCCGCTGATGCATGGCTCCTCCCAGTAGTGCAGGGCAGCGCGGGCTGCTTTTAAGGTGCCGCCCGCGCCGCAGAAACCGGTGCGTCCGGCAGCACGGTCGGCCTCGCACCGGCGCGGGCAGAGGGTGCAGGAAGAGGGAACGGAGACGAAATCGCTTTTCGGCATAATATCCAAAGTCCTTTGCTGAAAGTTTGTCAGCCCCAGTATACCACTTTTCGCCCCGGACGTGCTATACTATAAGATAAGGAAAAAATAATACATATGGAAAGCAACATCTTTGCAAGGTCCTTGTGGCGGACTGCGGCAGAGAGAACGTTGTGATGGAGGAGACCATGCGCACCGAAACCGATGAGATCCGCGATAATCTCAAGTACCTGACCCTGCTCTCGCGGGATTATCCTTCGCAGGCGGCGGCAGCCAGCGAGATCATCAGCACGCAGGCACTGCTCAAGCTGCCCAAGGGTACCGAGCACTTCATGAGCGACCTGCACGGCGAGAATGAAGCTTTTGTGCATATTCTGAATTCCGCTTCCGGTGTCATTCGCGAAAAAGTGGATCAGGTGCTGGGCGATACCGTGCCAAAGCATACCCGCGCCGAGCTGGCAACGCTGATCTATTACCCCAACGAAAAGCTGCCCCAGCTCAAGGCACGCTGTACCAGCGAGGAAGCGCTGGATCAGTGGTACACCGAAACGCTGCTGAGGCTTATTGATATCTGCCGTCTGGTGTCCTCCAAGCATACCCGCGACCATGTGCGCAGATGCCTGCCTGCCAGCTGCGGCTACATTCTGGACGAGCTGCTCCACGCCCATTTTGAGGATCACGACAAGGATCTGTACTACGGCCAGATCGTGGGCAGCATCATTGAAAATGGCCGCGCCGACCGCTTTATCGTGCGGCTGTGTGAGCTGATCAAGCATCTGGCAGTGGACAAGCTGCACATCGTGGGCGACCTGTTCGACCGCGGCCCACGCCCGGATATCATCCTCGATCTGCTCATGCGCCACCACAATGTGGATATCCAGTGGGGCAACCACGATGTAGTATGGATGGGTGCCGCTGCGGGCAGCCCCATCTGCATCTGCACGGTGCTCAAGACCACGCTGGCTTATCATAACCACGGAATGCTGGAGGACTGCTACGGCATCAACCTACGCCATCTGCAGCGCATGGCCGAGCAGTTCTACGGCAATGATGATCTTTCCATCTGGATGCCTCATACCGATGCGGCCCGCGGCCCCTACACCAGGGGAATGCTGCACCGCTGTGCCGTGATGCACAAGGCCATCAGCATTCTGATGTTCAAGCTGGAGTGCTATGTCATTGACCGCAACCCGGACTTCCAGATGCTGGAGCGAGATTATCTGCGCCGCATCGACTGGGAAAAGCACACGGTAAAGATCGGCGAAAAGGAGTATCCGCTGCGGGATACCTCGTTCCCCACGGTGGACCCCGCCGACCCGGCCGCACTGCACCCGGATGAACAGCTGGTGCTGCGCAAGCTGGTGCAGTCCTTCCGCCAGAGCGAAAAACTGCAGCAGCATGTGGAATTTCTCTATGCAAAGGGCAGCGTGTACCACATTGAGAACGGCAACCTGCTCTACCATGGCGCTGTGCCCATGACCAGCCGCGGCACCTTTGCCATGGAGCGCTTTGAGGGCCGCTACTACTCCGGCCGCGCACTGATGGACTACTGTGATGCCCGCGCCCGCCGGGGCTACTATGCACCGGAAGGCAGCGCTGCCCGCCAGAGCGGACAGGATTTTTTGTGGTATCTGTGGTGCGGCAAGCTTTCGCCGCTGTTTGGCCGCAGTGCCATGACCACATTTGAGCGGCTCTATGTAGAGGACGCTTCCACCCACACCGAGGTGAAGGACCCCTATTATACATGGTATAACGATGAGGCCGTCTGCCGCCGCATTCTGGCCGAGTTTGGCCTGCCCGGTGCCAGTCACATCGTCAACGGCCATGTGCCGGTGCGGGAAAAGAACGGCGAAAGCCCCATCAAGGGCGGCGGACGGCTGGTGGTGATCGACGGCGGTTTCTGCCGTGCCTACCACGAAAAGACCGGCATTGCGGGCTACACGCTGGTGTATTCCAGCCGCACCATGTCCCTGCGCACCCATCAGCCCTTTGAAAGTGCTGAGAAAGCGGTGAAGGATAATCTGGATATCATTTCCCAGAAAAACATTCTGGAGACCGAAAATCATCGCATTCTCGTGGAGGACACCGACGAGGGCGAGGTGCTGCGGGAGCGTGTGCACGACCTCAAGCAGCTGGTGGCTGCCTACCAGCTGGGCTGGATCACTGAGACTCGGTGCGAAGACCACATCTGGTAAAGAAAGCGCAACAGCAATGTATCTGGTTTTTGTAAAATACCTGAAAAAGAAATCAAAATTTTGGAATATCCTGCGCGAAAATGGGCAAAACAGAAAATAATAAAACAACATCAAGCGGGGCTTTGCTTTTTTGTGAAAGTTGTGTATAATAAGATAGCTGTACGTGTACGGCCTTATGGCCCATGCACATCAGGCAGCTTTTATGGAAAATGCTTTCAGGAACCTTAACAGGCCCGCGGCTGCGGGCCTCCGACAAGGAGATCATAAAATTGGAGAAATTTGTTATTACGGGCGGCAAGCCCCTGCACGGCGAAGTTACTATTTCGGGTGCCAAAAATGCGGCGGTGGGCGTCCTGCCTGCAACCATTCTGGCAGCGGATGTCTGTGTGATCGAGAATCTGCCGGATATCAGTGATGTGGCGGTGAGCCTGAAGATCCTCAGCGTTCTGGGCGCACAGATCAAAATGATCAACCGCAACACCTACGAGATCGACACCACCCATCTGACCGGCACCAACGTCCCGGACGACCTGTCCCGCCAGATGCGCGCCAGCTACTACTTTCTGGGCGCACTGCTGTCCCGTTTTGGCAAGGCTCAGGTGGCCATGCCCGGCGGCTGCAACCTCGGCCCCCGCCCCATTGACCAGCACCTGAAGGTGTTCAGTGCTCTGGGCGCAGAGGACAGCGTGGACTACGGCATGATCAGCGTGCGCGCCAAGGAGATGAACGGTGCACACATCTTCTTTGATAAGGTCAGCGTGGGCGCTACCATGAACGGTATGCTCTCCGCTGTAATGGCCAAGGGCCAGACCATTCTGGAAAACTGTGCCAAGGAACCCCATGTGGTGGATCTGGCAAACTTCCTGAATATGTGCGGTGCGAACATCCGCGGCGCAGGCACCGATGTGATCAAGGTGCGCGGCGTGGAAAAGATGCACGGCTGCACCTACAGCATCATCCCGGATCAGATCGAGGCTGGCAGCTACATGGTGGCTGCTGCTGCCACCGGCGGCGATGTTCTGGTGAAGAACGTCACCCCCAAGCATCTGGAACCCATTACCGAAAAGCTGCGCCGTGCAGGCGTGGAGGTGGAAGAATTTGACGATGCTGTGCGTGTGCGCCGCACCGGCGATATTCTGCCGCTGAAGATCAACACGATGCCGCATCCCGGCTTTCCCACCGACATGCAGCCCCTGATGGGCGTGCTGCTGAGCGTGGCCAAGGGCACCAGCACCGTGACCGAGAGCGTGTGGGACAACCGCTTCCGCTATGTGGACGAGCTGCGCAAGATGGGTGCCAACGTGCAGGTGGACGGTCAGGTGGCTGTGTTTGAGGGCGTGGATAAGCTCACCCCTGCACCGCTGCGCGCACTGGATCTGCGTGCAGGCGCTGCCATGGTGGTGGCTGCGCTGATGGCAGACGGCACCAGTGAGATCGAGGAGATCGGCCACATCGAGCGCGGCTACGAGAATATCGTGGAAAAGCTGCGCGGTCTGGGTGCAGACATCAGCAAGGTGGAGCGTATGCCCGCTGCACTGGATCAGGCACTGTAACTTATAAAAAGCAAACAGCCTGCTGCATATGCGGCGGGCTGTTTTTGAGTGTATCAGAGGTTTTTCATGGCAGAATTCATCTCGTTATATTCGGGTTCCTCCGGCAACAGCAGTGTGGTGCGCTGCGGGCAGCGGTATCTCATTGTGGATATGGGCAAGGGCGTGCGCACTACCTCGGCGGCGCTCAAGGCGCTGGGCCTTGCCGCCAGTGACTGCGACGGCATCCTTGTCACCCACGAGCACAGCGACCATGTGAAGGGGCTTTCCACCTTCCTCAAAAAGAACACGCTGCCGGTGTACGGTGCAGCGGCAACGCTGGATTTTCTGGACAGCAACGGCATCGTACCGGCCAGCTGTGAGCTGCACGAGCTGGAAGGCAGGGAAGAGGACGTGGGTGCGTTTGGTGTGCAGAGCTTTCCCACCAGCCACGATGTGCCCTGTGTGGGCTACCGCATCCACACCCCGGACGGCAAGACCATGACCATTGCAACCGACCTTGGCGTGCTCACGCCGCCGGTGCACGAGGCGCTTTCCGGCTGCGACCTTGTGGCACTGGAGAGCAACTACGACCTGCACATGCTGCGCAGCGGGCCATACCCTTATTACTTACGGGCACGCATTGAAAGCACCCGGGGCCACCTTTCCAACGACGAGTGCTCGGCAAAGCTGCTGGAACTCGTTCAGGAAGGGTGCAAAAAGTTTGCGCTGTGCCATCTTTCGCAGGAGAACAACACGCCTGCGCTTGCCCTGCAGACCGTGTTCAACACGCTGGGCGCGGCGGGCGTTGTGCCGGAGAAGGACTGCATCGTGCAGGCACAGCGCCGCAACGAAATGAGTCCGGTATTAGAGTTTTAAATAAAACAAACGGCAATGCATTTGCATTGCCGTTTGTTTTATTCAGCTGCTTTCTGTGTGCGGATGTCATCGCCTGCAAAAAGGCAGGGGACAAAGGCAGAAAGGCGGCTGGAAATTTTTTCGGTATACAGCTTTTCCAGCAGAGCACCGTCAGTGATGTTGGTGGTGACGATGGTGGGCAGCTTTGCACCCAGCCGGTTGTTGAGCAGACTGTACAGGCTGCTGATGAGGAAGGCGGAGTTGAACTCCGAGCCAAGATCATCCAGAATGAGCAGATCGGCCCCGGCAGCGGTCTGCATCAGCGTTTCCTCCTCGCCTGCCGGGTCTGCACCAAAGTGCAGCCCTTCCAGCTTGGAGAAAAAGTCCGGGCTGGAAACATAGATCACATCGTAGCCCTTTTCCAGCACGATGCCCGCAATGGCAAGGGCCGCGTGGGTCTTGCCAAGGCCCGCATTGCCAAACAGCATCAGGCTCTCGCTGTGGTGGTCAAACTCTTCCGCGTAGCTGCGCAGGTCTGCCAGCATATCGGCCATGTAAGGGCGGATGGCACCGCCCACCTTTTCATCGGCACGGTTCGGGTAATAGCGCAGCTCCATGGTGTCAAAGCTTGCAATGGACAGGCTGGACAGCGCCTCGATCTCCTTGCGGCGCAGCTGCTGCATCACCTTGTGCACGCACTCACAGGTGCGGCCATTCACGCTGCCGGTGTCCTGACATTTGGGGCAGACAAAGCGCGGCTCCAGTGCATCAGCGGGCCGTCCGCTTTGTGCCAGCAGGGCGGTCAGCTTCTGCTTTGCATCGGCAAGGGCGGCGGCAGCTTCGGTGCGGTCCTTGCCCGCAGCACCGGCCAGTGCGCAGCGGATGCCCCGCACCCGCACCTCTTCTTCTGCATGGCGCAGGGCGGGAATGGCGGCTTCGGCTTCGGCGCGGGCATCCTCGGCTCTGGCTCTGGCCACCTGCCGCCGGGCGGCCACGGTGCGCATGGCTTCCTGATACAGTTCGTTTTTGGTACGCATGGCTCCTCCTTATTCCGGCTTCTTTTTCAACGGACGGCGGCGGGCAGCGTTCTTGAGGAAATCGTTGCCGCTGGGGGCTTCGCGGTCTACCCGGAGGTTCCGGCTTGCGCCTGCAGCAGCCACCGGGCTGCGCACATCGTGCACGGTGCGCAGGCCCTTGGCGTTCCATGTTTTGAGGATACTGTTCCAGTACCACAGGTCGCGCTTGGCCCCGGCCTGCACAGCAGCTTCCTGCACCATGGCATCGTCGTAGCCGTAAACCTCGTACCAGCGTGCAATGGCCTTGCGCCCGCCAAGGGTCAGCTCGCTTTCCGGGATGTTCAGAAGGCCGCTGACATACTGCTCGCGACTCTGGCGCAGTGCCAGCAGTTTGAGGTGGGCATCGGCCTGTTCACCGGTCTCCACGCCCTCGGTGCGCCACACCTTCAGCTCATGCACTACGGCGGCCATGGTGCTGCGGCCGGTGCTGGCAACATAGGCGGTGCACAGCATCACGGTCTCCGGCGCAAAGCCCTCCTGCATATAAAGGTTGACCAGCTTTTCCATCTCCCTGTGGGTCAGCGGACGGGCAAAGCCGGTCTGTGCGCAGTCGATCAGGCTGGAGATCATGGGGTCGGTGCGGCTGGCCGCAGCGATCTCGGCCCAGGTCATGGGTGCGGGGGCGCTGGGTTCCTCGCCCGGTGCGGCGTTCTCTTCGTACCGCTCCAGCAGGCCAGCGCCTGCCCAGAAGGAGAGGGCGCTCTCGGCGCTGATGCGGCTGCGCAGCTTGAGGTCGGCACAGATCTTGTCCGGGTCGGTGATGCCGGTCGCCAGCACATACAGAGCCACGCGCACATTGTATTCTTCGGCGATGCCCAGTTTGGAAAACACCAGCTGCGGCACTGCAATGGTATCGCCCTTGAGTTCTTTTAAACGATAGATCATGTTTTATTCCTTCGGCTTGTCCGGCTCGGCTTCGGCGGCAGGCGGCTCCCACGGGTCGCTGTCCATCATGCTGGGACAGTTTTTCCAGCGGTCAGGATCGGCATTGAACGCGTCCTGCAAAAAAGCGGCTGTGGCCTCCCGGCCCTCGTCGGTGAGCGGAAACACCTTCTGCACCCGCAGGGCAGGGTCGGTCTTTTCAATGGTCCAGGGGTCCGGCCAGTAGTCCACGGTGAGGATGCTTTCCTCTTTTGTGGCACCCTCGCCGCCGTCCGGGTCCGGCACGGTGCGCTTGCCGGGGATCATCCGGTATCGCAGACCGTATTCGTTGCCGCTGTAGGAATTTTTGCATTTGAAGTAATGCAACAGGGGAACAAAGATCATGGCAGAGTCCTTTCGTATTTTGCAGGGAGCGGCTGTAAGCAAAAACGGCAAACCGATATTCCACGGTTTGCCGTTTGTTTTTGGAGCAGGGTACGGGACCCGAACCCGCCGCCTGCTGCTTGGGAAGCAGCCGCTCTACCGGATGAGCTAACCCTGCAAGTTGCTCATTTATTGTAGCAAAGAGGGACGGGATTGTCAAGGGCCGGAGAATGTCAGTTTTTCTGGGCATCGGTCAGGTCCAGCACTGGCGTGAAGGGGTCGAACACAAGGCCGGTGATGCCGTCCGCCACCAGCAGACGCCTGTTCTGGCCCAGCAGCGGCACCACGGCGCAGCCTTCCAGCAGCTGGCGCTCACAATCGGCCAGCAGGGCACAGCGGGCGTTGCCGGTCTGCTGGGCACTCTCGGCCAGACGCTGAGAGTAGATGGGGTCGGACCAGCCGGTCAGGCCGCCGCCCTCGGCCGTGAACTGCTGCAGCATCTGGTATACGCTGCCGCCTTCGGCGCGGATGGGAGCCAGCGCAATGGTGTAGCTGCCCGCTGCAAGGCGTTTGTCGAACTCCTCCTGCGGAACCTCTTCCACCGAGAAGAAAAGGGAGCAGTCCTTCTGCCATGCGCCGTTGATCTGCTCGGCCAGTTCGGTCAGGCCGGCTTCCTTCGGCAGCAGGATGGTCACGCCGGAAAAATCCGAGCTGGCCATGCCCTGCCGTGCATTCAGGTACAATGTACGGGGATCGGTGATGGTGGGCAGCGGGTTCCCGGCAGACTTGCGGTAATCGATGCCGTCCACGGAAAGGCCGGTGGGCACAAGACCTTCGGCAGCGGTGTACAGACCGGAAGAGGGCACATCCACATTCTCCCGGGCGATGCCGGCAAGCGCCTGCCGCAGTTCCTGATTGGCAAACATAGAATCTTCGGCGCTGTTGAACAGCAGTGCCCAGGTGGTGTCGGAGTAATCCACCGACTGCAGCGAGGTATCCTCGCCGGTGTCGTCCAGCGCGGCGGAACATTTTTCGTCTGCAATGAGCTGGGCGGCGCTCTTGCCGGTGCTGCCGGTGTTCTGCACCAGACGCAGGCTGCCGATCATGGGGGAGGAGACATCCCGGCGCAGGAACAGGCCGCTGGCCGTCCAGTTGTAAAGATAGAAGCTGCCGCTGGAAAGGGTGGTCTTGGCGGTCAGGCCGTAGGTGCCGCGGGTGCTCTCAAAAAATGCTTCATCGCAGGGCATGGCACCGGGCAGGGTGAGTTTGGCAAGGAAGTTGTCGTCCTTTTCACTCAGGCGGAACACCAGCGTCAGCGGGCCGGCGGCCGAAACGCCCAGCGTGCTGGCATCGGCTGTGCCAGCCAGCACGGCAGCACTGTTCTCAAGGGCGGCAAACTCCACGGCATAAGGGGAATTTGTCTGCGGCTGGAATATACGCCGGAATGCAAACACAAAGTCTTCGGCAGTGATGGTGTGATCCGTGGAAGCGCCCTTAACGGCCTTGTAGGTCAGGCCGTCCTTGATCTGGAAGGTGTAGGTCTTGCCATCGGAGGAGACCGTCCAGCTCTCGGACAGATCGGGCACGATCTCGCCATCCGCTTTTTTGCGGACAAGCCCGCTGTAAAGGTTCTCGCAGGCGATCACGTCCGGGGCAGCAGAAGCTACCTGCGGGTCAAGGTTTGCGGGAATGGTATCCACGAACCATGTAAAGCTTGGCGCACTGGAACTGCTGCCGCAGCCGGTGAGCGCAAGCAGGAACGCAGCAGCAAGCACTGCTGCGGTAATACGGAAGAACTGTTTCAAGGGGATGACCTCATTCTATGGTATTTGCGAAAAAAGGCTTCTTGTATACAAAAAGCACTCTACTTCGACAAGTGTAGCAGAAACAGCGGCAAAATACAATTGCAGAATTGTGAATTTACCTTACTTTTTGGGGCAAAAAGGGCGTTTTTCCGTTGCCAATTGCGGCTAAATGGACTATAATGGTACAGCGAAACATCTCTGCACCCGTTTTGAGGTGCGTTCTGAATACGATATTATGGAGGAGGAACTGTTTTTATGCAGAAGGATCAGCAGAAACTGATTGAACTCATCAAAGGCAAAAAAGTGGCCTTCATTGGTGCCGGTGTCAGCCACAAGACCCTGATCAAGGAGTTTGTGGAGCTGGGTGCCCATGTGACCCTGTGCGACCAGAAAAAGAGCGTGGAGGACTTTGGCGATTACGCTGCAACCATCAAGGAGCTGGGCATTGACCTGAGCCTGGGCGAAAACTATCTGGATGGCTTCAAGGGTCAGGATATCATCATGCGCACCCCGGGCTTTGTGGGCTACTTTGAAAAGCCCCTGCAGGATGCCATGGCCGCAGGCACCATGGTCACCAGTGAGGTGGAGTTGTTCTTCGACTTCTGCCCCTGCGAGATCGTAGCCGTGACCGGCTCCGACGGCAAGACCACCACCACTACCCTGATCTCCAAGTTCTACGAGGCCGCAGGCCGTAAGGTGCATCTGGGCGGCAACATCGGCGCAGCTCTGCTGCCCATGCTGCCCGAGGTGGCTCCCGAGGATGTGGCTGTGGTGGAGCTTTCCAGCTTCCAGCTCATCAGCATGCATTCCAGCCCCAACATTGCCGTGGTGACCAATGTCACCCCCAACCATCTGGACCACCACAAGGACATGCAGGAGTACATTGATGCCAAGCGCAACATCCTGCTGTACCAGAAGCAGCCCTGCCGCGCTGTGCTGGGCTATGAGAATGAGATCAGCCGTTCCATGCAGTCCGACTGCAAGGGCAAGCAGGTGTGGTTCACCCGCCTGCACGATACCGACAACGGTGCCTTCCTGCGCAAGGAGGACAACATGCTCTGCATGGCCGAGGATGGCGTTGTGACCCCCTTCCTGGCCCAGAAGGACGTGAAGCTGCGCGGCCTGCACAACATTGAAAACCTGCTGGCCGCTGCCGCTGCCGTGTGGGGCGAGGTGCCCGTGGAAGCCATCCAGAAGGTGGGCAGCACCTTTACCGGTGTGGAGCACCGTATTGAGCCGGTGCGCACGCTGGACGGCGTGCTGTACTACAACGACTCCATCGGCACCAGCCCGACGCGCACCATTGCCGGTCTGCGCAGCTTTAACCAGAAGGTCATTCTGATCGCTGGCGGCTACGACAAGCACATTCCCTATGAGCCGCTGGCACCGGAAGTGGTGGCCCACGTGAAGAACCTTGTGCTGATGGGTGCCACCGGCCCCCGCATCGAAAAGGCTGTGCGCGAGGACCCGAACTTCAACGAAGCAGAGCTGCCCATCCAGCATGCCGACAACATGCAGCACGCTGTGGAGCTGGCCCGTGCCTGCGCAAAGCCCGGTGACATCATCATCCTGTCCCCGGCCAGCGCATCGTTTGACCTGTACCCCAACTTTGAGGTGCGCGGCCGCGAGTTCAAGAAGATCGTCAACGAGCTGAAGTGATCGCGCAGGTCAGCACAAAAGCCCACCGCGCCCGCTTTTTAAATGCCTGCGGGGGGAAATGGGTGCTGGGGGCGACCCTGCCGCTGGATCTTGCCCTTTTTAGCAAAAGCCAGCCGTGGCGATTCTACGCAGGACCTACACTGGCGCTGGAACTCAGCGGCAGCACCGCATGGGCAGCAGGGCACGCAAACCCGGAAGAGCTGGCCAGCTTTCTGGCTTTCTGCGGGTGTGAGAGCATCATTTTAGACGAAAACGAATGCCCACCGCCTGCCGGGTGGTGCAAAGCTGAAACGCTGACTGTATTCGGCCTTGCACCCGGCAAGGCTCTGCCGCTGCCCGCTGCAGACGAGACGCTCTGGGCCGGACTGACCCTTGACAGAGAACCCTCTGCCATGGATGTGGCACGGGCGCTCTACCCGGCGGATACGGCAAAGCAGGAGGACTTTTACTCCGAGCTTTGCACAAAGCGCACCCGCGGCAAAGCCCTTGTGTGGGCGCTGCGGCAGGGAAGTGAAACGATCTGCACGGTAGGGGCCTATGCCCTTGCGAACAGGCAGGCCTACATGGCCTGCGGGCAGACAGCCCAGCCTTTGCGGGGCAAGGGCATCGGCGGGCGGCTCATTGTGCAGATGGCGAACGAGCTTGCCGCCAAGGGGGAGCACCCGGTGTTTCTCTGCAGCCCGGAGCGGGTGCACTTTTATACCCGGCTTGGCTTTGAAAAGCTGGGGGAATATGCAAGATATGAACAAACTCCTTCAGTCAAAACCTGACGGTTTTGCCAGCTCCCTCAATGAGGGAGCCTTTGGCAGGACGGAAAAGCTTTCTGCATAAGTGAAACGTTCTGGTTTCGTCAGGAGCTCCCTCCCTGAGGGAGCTGGCGCACGAAGTGCGGCTGAAGGAGTCATTCCGACAGAAAGCCTGCGCTCTATAAAATCTATAAAATTAAGGAACCGTTATAATGTCAATGCTGAACCACTTTTTCAATTACAAACCCGAAGTTCTGGCGCTGGATGAAAAGGCTATGGAGCTGTGCCAGCCCTACTTCCGCCATATGGAGGAGATCCGCGATTTTAACCAGCTCAAAATGCTGAAAGCCTTTGCGGATACCCAGATGTCCTCCACCGATATGCTGGGCACCACCGGCTACGGCCTGTGGGATACCGGCCGCGCAAAGCTGGAGCAGATCTTTGCCGAGGTGATGGGCGCAGAGGATGCCCTCGTGCGCAGCCAGTTCCAGAGCGGCACCCACACGCTGGCTGTGGCGCTGTTCGGCCTGCTGCGGGCAGGGGACACCCTGCTGGCTGCCACCGGCCGTCCCTACGATACGCTGGAAGGCGTGATCGGTCTGGACGGCAAGGGCAGGGGCACCGGCACCCTGATGGATTACGGCATCCGGTACGATGAAGCTCCGCTGAAAGCCGACTTCACCCCGGATTATGACCTGATCGCCCAAAAGGCCCCCGGTGCAAAGGTGTGCCACATCCAGCGCAGCCGCGGCTATCTGCAGCGCAATGCCTTTGATCTGGAAACGATCCGAAAAATTGCGGATACCGCCCGCGCCGCAAACCCGGACATCATTATTTTTGTGGATAACTGCTACGGCGAGTTCACCCAGACGCAGGAGCCCTGTCAGATGGGCGCAGACCTTGTGGTGGGCAGCCTGATCAAGAACCCCGGCGGCGGCATCGCTCCCACCGGCGGCTACATTGCGGGCCGCAAAGACCTTGTGGAGCTGTGCGCTTACCGCCTGAATGCGCCCGGTCTCGGCAAGGATCTGGGCTGCACGCTGGAAACGCCCCGTGATATGTATCTGGGCTTCTACTATGCGCCCGGCGTGGTGTGCGAGGCCATCAAGACCGCCATTTACGCCCAGTGTATGCTGGAGCTGCTGGGCAAGAATCCAGTGCCGCGCTACTGCGACGACCACAACGACATCGTCACCTGCTTTGATGCAGGCACTGCGGATGCGCTCATCGGCTTCTGTCAGGGCATTCAGGCTGCAAGTCCCGTGGACAGCTATGCCGCCCCGGAACCTTCTCCGGAGCCGGGCTATACTGATGAGGTGGTCATGGCAAGCGGCAGCTTTACACAGGGCAGCACCATCGAGCTTTCCTGCGACGGCCCGCTGCGTGAGCCGTACACCTGCTACCTGCAGGGCGGTCTGAACTTTGCTGCCAGCCGTGCAGGCGTGCTGCTGGCCATCCAGAAGGCTTATTTTAAGGACTGAAAAGGGGAGAGCGCATGCCTGTTTTAAGTGACCGTGTGGGTACCTTCACGGATTCAGTCATCCGCCGCATGACCCGCATCAACAATCAGTACGACTCCATCAACCTCTCGCAGGGCTTCCCGGATTTTGACCCGCCGAAGCAGTTGCTGGACGCTCTGGCCGAAACAGCTTACAAAGGCCCGCACCAGTACGCTGTGACCTTTGGCGCGCAAAACTTCCGCGAGGCGCTGGCAAAAAAGACCAGCCCTGCCCTGCACCACGAAGTAGACCCCAACACCGAGATCTGCGTGACCTGCGGCGGCACTGAGGCCATGATGGCCGCCATGATGACCATCTGCAACCCCGGCGACAAGGTGATGATCTTCTCACCGTTCTACGAGAACTACGGTGCCGATGCCATTCTTTCGGGCGCGGAACCCATCTATATCCCGCTGGTGCCGCCCACCTATGAGTTTGACATCAGCCTGATCGAAAAGGGCTTTGCCGAGGGTGCCAAGGCGCTGATCCTGTGCAACCCCTCCAATCCCTGCGGCAAGGTGTTCCGCCGCGACGAGCTGGAAGCCATTGCAAAGCTGGCCATCCAGTACGATGCCTTTGTGGTGACGGATGAGGTGTACGAGCATATCATCTATGCGCCGGCAGAGCATATCTGCATGGCAAGCCTGCCCGGCATGTTTGAGCACACCATCACCTGCAACTCGCTCTCCAAGACTTACTCCATCACGGGTTGGCGTCTGGGCTATCTGATCGGACCCGCAGAGGTCATTGAGGGCGCGCGCAAGGTGCACGACTTCCTTACTGTGGGTGCGGCTGCACCCTTGCAGGAGGCTGCTGTGGCCGGTTTGGAGATGCCCGCCAGCTATTACGAAAAGCTGCAGGCCCTTTACACCGAAAAGCGCGATCATTTTCTGGCCGGGCTGGACCGTGTGGGGCTGAAGCACAATGTTCCGCAGGGCACCTATTTTGTGATGATTGATATTTCCGATTTTCTGGCGCTGCCCCAGTTCAAGGGCTGGACCGACCTGCAGTTCTGTGAGTGGATGATCCGGGAAGTGGGCGTGGCCGCTGTGCCTGGCTCCAGCTTCTTCCGGGAGCCGGTGAACCACCTGATCCGGATGCACTTTGCCCGCGGCACCGATGTGCTGGACGAAGCCGTCCGCCGGCTGGAAAAGCTGCAGGCTTTACTGAAATAAAAAGCAAAACAAAAAACAACAGCGCCGCAGGAAGTTTCCTGCGGCGTTGTCTCTTTCCCGATACTCTATACACGATTCATCACACGGCGTGGCGCTGCACGGTGGGCATTGGCTCCACAAGAGCGGGATGCATCCCCTCGCGGTAGTCCAGGTCGCCCTGATCCATACCGCGCAGTAAGACCTCGGCGGTGGCAATGTTGGTGGCAATGGGTACGCTGTGCATATCGCACAGGCGGAGCAGATTCTGCTCGGTGATGCTGGCGGCATCCGCTTTCAGCGGGTCACGGAAGAACAACACCAGATCCACTTCGTCGCACGCAATGCGGGAAGTAATCTGCTGCACACCACCCAAGCGCCCGGAGAGATAACAGTGCACGGGCAGGCCGGTAGTCTGCGCCAGCATCCGTCCGGTGGTGCCGGTAGCAATGACTGTGTTTTTGGACAAAATGGCGCTGTAAGCAGTGCAGAACTGCAGTGCAAGCTCTTTGCGGGAATCGTGTGCAAGAATGGCGATCGTCATATTGCTCTCTCCTTTGTTCCAAGTATAGTGTTGTGTATGACGAACAACTTTCTCATTGGAAAGTGAAATGAAGTGAAATCGTTATCAAGTTTTCCAATATAGTTTTACCGCATCGAAATAGGGGTTGTCAAGGGGGGCCTTGTACTTTTTACAAAACAAAATGGAGAAAGTAAGACTATTACTTTGTAAGAATTGGAGAAAACTGGGATACAATCATCTATATCAGTGAGCGAACAGGAAAGGCAGATTGAAAACATAATTCAGCTTTTGTCTTTACTGAAAGAACATTTCATGGGAATAAAACAAAAATACAGGCTGGCGCAAATCGCACCAGCCTGTTTCGGAAAAAGCTTTTCAGTTTCGTTTCTAAATTATGAATATTATGGAGAAAACGCTCACTCCCGATTTCCGCACTGGAAAGGTGGGTTCAGCGGGCTTTAGCGGATCTGACCATTGCCGTGGATGATATACTTGTAGCTGCACAGCTCGGCCAGTCCCATGGGGCCACGGGCGTGGAGTTTCTGGGTGGAAATGCCCATTTCGCACCCAAGGCCGAATTCACCGCCATCCGTAAAGCGGGTGGAACAGTTCACATACACGGCGGCGCTGTCCACTGCGGCAGTGAACAGGTCGGCATGGGCCTGTGTCTGGGTCAGGATGGCCTCGCTGTGGCCGGTGGAGTGCTCAGCAATATGCCCGATGGCCTCCTCTACGCTGTCCACGACCTTGACCGCGAGGATGTAGTCCAGAAATTCGGTGTCAAAGTCCTTTTCTCCGGCAGGGGTGCCGGAGATTATGGCGGCGGCGCGCTTATCCAGCCGCAGATCCACCGGGTGCAGACCCTTTGCAATACGGTCCGGGCCAAGCCGCTGGGCCAGACGGGGCAGGAACTGCCCGGCAATGGAAGAGTGCACAAGGCACACTTCCTCGGCGTTGCACACGCTGGGGCGGCTGGCCTTGGCGTTCTCGATGATGTCCAGAGCTTTGGAAAGGTCGGCAGTGTCGTCTACATAGATATGGCAGATGCCGGTGCCGGTCTGGATACAGGGCACCTTGGCGTTCTGAACGCAGGCACGGATCAGCCCGGCACCGCCGCGCGGGATCAGCAGATCCACATAGCCTACAGCGGTCATCAGAGCGTTGGCAGAAGCGTGGGTGGTGTCCTCGATCAGGCAGACCGCTGTCTCGGGCAGACCGGCCTTTTTCAGGCCCTGCCGCAGGGCTGTGACGATGGCATGAGCACTGCGCCATGCCTCCTTGCCGCAGCGCAGGATGCAGGCATTGCCGCTCTTGATGGCAAGGGCAGCGGCATCGCTGGTCACATTGGGGCGGCTCTCGTAGATAATAGCGATCACACCCATGGGCACAGCCGTCTTTTCAATGACAAGCCCGTTGGGGCGCTCCACCCGGTTCAGCACCCGGCCCACCGGGTCGGGCAGAGCGGCAACCTCGCGGATGCCCTGCGCCATGGCTTCAATGCGCGGTACGGTCAGGGCCAGACGGTCCAGCATCACATCGCTGATGTGCCCCTTGGCCGCAGCCATGTCCTCAGCGTTGGCGGCAAGGATGGCCGCCTGATCGTCTGCGCTGCACAGCGCATCTGCCATGCCCAGCAGGGCCGCGTTGCGGGCGGTGTTATCGGCCAGCGCAAGGGCACTTTTGGCGCTGCGGGCGGCTTCCAGAATTTCCTGTGTGGTCATGTGTTCAGTCCTCCTTGCGGGCCGCAAAGCGGGTGCCTGCGGATCTGCCTGCGGCAATGTCGTACAAAAGCTCCGGGTGTGCGCCGTTGGCAATGACCATATCGGCACCGCTGCCCGTTACCATGCGGGCAGCGCGCAGCTTGGTGGCCATGCCGCCGGTGCCAAGGGCCGAACCGGCACCATCGGCCAGAGCCATCACCTCGGGGGTGATCTCCTCCACCAGCGGGATGAGCTTTGCATCCGTGTGGGTGTGGGGATTGGCGGTGTACAGGCCGTCGATGTCACTCAGCAGCACCAGCAGGTCAGCCTTGGCGCAGCAGGCCACGATGGCCGCCAGCGTGTCGTTGTCGCCAATGGAGGTGATCTCATCGGTGGCAACGGTGTCGTTTTCGTTGATGATGGGCAGGGCACCCAGCTCCAGCAGGCGGGACAGGGTGTTCTGAAAGTTCACGCGGCGTTCGGTGTGCTCCACGTCCACGCCGGTGAGCAGGATCTGCGCCACGGTGTGATTGTAGGCGTTGAACAGCCGGTCGTAGGTGTACATCAGCTCACACTGGCCCACAGCGGCGCAGGCCTGCTTGGTGGTGGTGTCCTTTGGGCGGGTTGGCAGTGAGAGCTTGCCCACGCCCATGCCAATGGCACCGGAGGACACCAGAATGACCTCATGGCCCTCGTTTTTCAGGTCGCTGAGCACCTTGACCAGCTGTTCCGTGTGGCGGATGTTCAGCCGTCCGGTGGCGTATGCCAGAGTAGAAGTGCCTACTTTTACAACGATGCGCATGATATCCTTAACCCTTTCCCATTTCCTTTGTCTTATTGTACGAGGCGATCACGGCATCCATCACCGCACCGCGCAGGCCGTGCTCTTCCAGCACGCGCACGCCCTGAATGGTGCTGCCGCCGGGGCTGCATACAGCATCCTTGAGTTCGCCGGGATGCTTTCCGCTTTCCAGCACCAGCTTTGCGCTGCCCAGAACCATCTGCGCGGCATATTCCTGCGCTTTGGCGCGGGGCAGGCCGCAGGCCACGCCGCCATCAGCCAGAGCCTCAATAAACTGGTACACCCATGCCGGGCCGCAGCCGGAAACGCAGCTGGCGGCATCGATCAGACTTTCCGGCACGGCATCCAGACGGCCCGCAGGAGCCATGATCCTGAGGAAGGCTTCTTCTTCCTCAGCGGTGACATTGCTGGAACAGTACTGGATCATACCCTCGCCCACCGAAGCCGGGGTGTTGGGCATGATGCGGATCACAGGAAAGTCCTCACCGGCCATCTCCTGAATACGGGCGATCGAAAGGCCCGCTGCCATGCTGCACAGCACAAAACGGCTGGGGCGCTCGTCAAAGGTGAACTTGAGCGGCTGGAGCAGAGCTTCCATCATCTGGGGCTTTACCGCCAGAAAAATCAGGTCGCAGTCACCGGCCACCTCGGCATTGGTGGCTGTTTTGCAGCCCAGTTCTTTGGCCAGTGCCTGTGCCTTGGCCGCAGTGCGGTTTGCCAGAAAAACTTTCTTAGGGTCAACAGCTTTGCAAACGGCACGGGCGATGGCTCCACCCATGTTGCCGCAGCCCAGAAAACCAATGGTATCCATCATAGTTTGTACCCTCCCTCAAAACGGCACTTCAATCACCGCCGTCTGCTCCCATTCTAAGCGTAGAGGAATATAAAATCAAGGGCCTTTTCCGCTTTTTTGCCGGAAGAAGCCGCTTTTGCAGGCATTGCGCACCGCCGGAAGGGGGTTGGGAGGGCTGAGAAACGGTTTTTGAAACGAGAAACTGCCGGAGTGAAAACGCAGGAAGTCGTTCTTTGTTTACAAAATGGACAGAATCAATGCTTGCAATCGGGACGGCTTTTGCGGTATTATAATGTACGAAGCTGCCAATCGCCGTACGCAGCGGGAAAAATTTCTACGGTCGGGAAAGGAAGGTTTTTGTGTCACAAACAACGAAGCGGGCACTGGAAGCATCGCTGAAAAAGCTGCTGCTGGAAAAGCCCCTCAATAAGATCACAATCAACGATATCACCGAGGACTGCGGCGTGAACCGCATGACCTTCTACTACCACTTTAAGGATATTTACGATCTGGTGGATTGGATCCTGACGGAAGATGCGGTCAAGGCGATGGAAGGCCGCCAGAGCTTTGATACATGGACCGAAGCATTTCTGGAAATCCTGCACCAGATCCGGGATAACAAAACACTGGTACTGAACGTATACCGCTCTGTGGGTCGTGAACAGGTGGAGCAGTATCTGTACAAGCTTCTGGACCCCATGCTGAAGGAATTTGCGGATCGCGAATGCCGCGACATCACCGTGCAGGACGATGACAAGCAGTTTGTGGTGGATTTTTACAAATATGCGCTGGTGGGCGTGGTGCTGGAATGGATCCGCCGGGATATGAAGACCGAGCCCGCTGTGATGGTAGAACGTATGGGACGGATGCTGCAGGGCGATCTGCGCCGCGCATTATGCCGCCTTGCCAGCAATAAGATCCATCTGGAACAGGACGGTTGAACCGGAAGAACGACAAAATTTTATCATAATCCGCGCCGTGATGGGTTTTCTATCACGGCGCTTTTTCTGTTTATGGCAACTTGTGGGATAGAATGGTAGAGTAATGGCATAGAAATAGAAAAAGAGATTTCCGAAAAATACCGTTTGGAGGAAAAGGATAATGAATACTTCTGTTGAGAGCCTGACTCATAAAATGCAGCGTGCTGCCGTTGGTAAAATGGTGGACGTGGTGCTTTCTCATGCCGATAAAGACCGTCAGAAAACCGTGGGACAGCTGGTGGATGTTGCAAAGCAGTTCTATGGCAGTTCGTTCAGCGATGAAGCCTACGAACACGCCAGACAGACCCTGACAGACCCTGACAGCAAGTGGTCCAAGCTCATCAACTGTGTGCTGGATCAGACCGACCCCAACGTGGCCCGCACCATGGCGCTGAATCTGGGCTACGAGGCTTTCTTCCGCGGCACCAAGACCATCCGCGAGAACCGCGTGAAGTATCAGTGCAACATCCCTTGGCTGATCCTGTTCGACCCCACTTCCGCCTGCAATATGCACTGCGTGGGCTGCTGGGCCGGCGAGTATGGCAACAAGAACAACCTCAGCTTTGAGGATATGGACAAGATCGTTACCGAGGGCAAGGAGCTGGGCGTATACCTGTACATGCTGACCGGCGGCGAGCCGCTGGTGCGCAAGGCTGATATCCTCAAGCTGGCCGAGAAGCACAATGATGTGCAGTTTGCCATCTACACAAACTCCACCCTCATCGATGAGCCCTTCTGCAAAGAGGTGGTGCGTCTGGGCAACATTGCCTTCATGCTGTCCATCGAGGGCACCCCGGAGACCAACGATGCCCGCCGCGGTGAGGGGCACTATGCCGCTGTTATGCATGCTATGGATCTGCTCAAGGAGCACGGCATCGTGTTCGGCACGTCCATCTGCTACACCCGCGATAATATCGAAGCTGTTACCAACGATGAGTTCATGCGTTTCCTGTGCGAGAAGGGCGCACACTTCGGCTTCTACTTCCACTACATGCCCGTGGGCAACGAGGCAGCACCGGAACTGATGCCTACCCCGGAGCAGCGCAAATATATGATCGACCGCATCCGCTATCTGCGCTCGGAAGAGTGCGATATCCCGTTCTACCCGATGGATTTCCAGAACGATGGCGAGTTTGTGGGCGGCTGCATTGCCGGCGGACGCAACTACTTCCACATCAACTCTGCCGGTGACGCAGAGCCGTGCGTGTTCATCCACTACTCCAATGCCAATATCCACGACCAGAGCATTCTGGAAATTCTGCACAGTCCGCTGTTCATGGCTTATCACAACGGCCAGCCCTTCAACAAGAACCATCTGCGTCCCTGCCCGATGCTGGAAAACCCCGAACTGCTGCAGAAGATGGTGCACGAGACCGGTGCCCACAGCACCGACCTGCAGTCGCCGGAGAGCGTGGAGCACCTGTGCGAGAAGTGCAAGAACTATGCGGCCAACTGGCAGCCCACGGCGGACGAGATCTGGTCCCACACCAAGATCCGCGAGAGCCGCTACGAGAACTACAAGGACTGGAAGCCCTCGCAGCCCATTGAAAAGTAACGAAGGCAGACATCATAATGCAAACAAAGCCCAGGCGTTCCATTGAAGTGCGCTCCGTCAAGTAGACAGAGAAATAATATAAGTTTTTGTTCGCCGTTTCCACAAGGAGACGGCGAATTTTTTGTGCAAAAGTGATTGTTCTTTCTTGACATAAAAATACCCCCAGAGTACGCAGAGTTTTTGTTTTACTCTGTCTACTCTAGGGGGAGCATATCACACGCAGAGAGGGTCTTACTGTTTCATGAAAGAGTGGTTTTGAAAATTACCAGAACCAGTAGCGCTTTTTCAGCACAACATATGCAATGCCGATCAGAACCACTACAACACCACCGGCAATGAAGAAGGTCCAGTTGATATTGGCAAATTTCAGGTTCTGGTTGGTCAGCAGATAACGGCCTGCAGTATCGGCAGTGATGATGCCGTCGGTGTAGCTGTTCAGGTACTGCCACTTGTTGGAGACGGCGTTGTACAGATACAGGCGGGTATAGGTGCTCACATCCAGATCGATGCGCACCGAGCAGGGAAGAGCCTTGCCCTTGTCCAGCTCAAACTCGATGCCCTGATCGGACTCAGTCAGGATGAGCATGGTGTCCAGCTCACTGGTGGTGCTCTTGACACCGCTGCCTGCAATCTGCATGGTGTAGCCATCACCCACCACGCACAGGGTCTTGCCGGTGGTGCGCAGCGCATTGAGGATATCACCGGTCACGGTAGGCACCTCGGCCTGTGTGAAAACGATCTCGTTGTCCTCACTGTCCTGAATGGCCTGCACAACGGGATCGATCTCGATGGGAGTATCGTTATCCGATTCGGTGGAGCTGCTGTCCGAAGAATTATCGGAAGAAGATGCAGCCGAACGGTTGACGATGACCGTGACCATGGCGGATGCAGTGCCGTTGGAAACGGTAATGGAAGTAGCGCCGGTGCCCACAGCCGTGATCACGCCGCTGGGGCTGACCGTGGCAATGTTGCTGTTGGCGGACTTATAGGTGAACTTCTGGGAAGCGGAAGAAGGCTTGACACTGGCGGTCAGGGTGCGGGTGGCACCGGGCTTGAGCACAACGTAGGAAGGATTCACCGTGACGACCTGACCGCTGTTGGAAGAACCAGTGCTGGCGGTGCCGGTGCTGGAGTTGGGAATACTCATGACCGTGACATTGGTGGTAGCAGTCACCGAACCGCAGGTAGCGGTAATGGTGGCGGTGCCGGGGGCAATGCCGGTAACACGGCCGAAATTGTTCACCGTGGCGACCTTCTCATTGGAAGAGGTCAGAGCGACGGTGGCATAGTTGGAAGCCGAAGTAGGCCGCACCTGCAGCTGTGCCGAGACCGAGTTGCCAACATAGATGGTGTTGGAGGAAAGGGAAAGGTCCATCTCGGTAACGATCATGGAAGAATCCATGGAGACAACGATGGTGTAGGCACAGATCTGGTTGCCTGCGGCAGCGGTGATGCGGGTGGTGCCTACGCCCACAGCCTGCACGACACCGGAGTTGCTCACGGTCAGAATGGAAGTATCGTCCGAGATAAAGACAACCGAGTCGGTAGAGTTGCGCGGACGCACCACAGGAGACAGCTGCTGAGAGGAACCCAGCAGCATGTTGGCGGTATAGCTGCCGGCCTCAATGCTTTCGGCAGGCACGTCCTGATCCCACGGCATGGCAACGCCGCTCAGGGCAAGGCCGGAGACAGGGCTTGCTGCGGCCGCAGACACAGCTGTGCCGCAGGCCAGCAGGCAGAGCGCTGCCGCACAGACGGCCAGTTTTTTTGCGGTTGATTTCATAGTAAGTGTACCTCTTTGGGTGATATAACGGCGGCTGGCAGTCAGCACAGCTCCGGTTTAGCGGAACAGAACGCCCAGGGCTTCCATTGCGTACTCGAAATAGGTGACCTGATCGTACTCCACGCGGGCAGTAACGCTCATGCCGTTGGAAAGATCCACCTTGTCGCCGCTGCGGCTCACCACATAAGTGGCATCGGGCTTAATGGTCATCTTATAGTAGGAAGCGTTGGAGCTGGCCGTCACGTCACTGTCAATGGCCGTTACAGTGCCGGTCAGGGTGCCATAGGAATACTCCGAAAGGCCGGTAATGGCGATCTTGCACGGGTCACCCACATGAAGCAGCGGGCGGTCATTCACGGTGACCATGGCAACGATCTCCAGATCGTCGTTCTCGCTGGCAACAGTGGCCAGCGGGGAGCCTGCGCTCAGCACCATGCCCTCTTTGTAAGGAGTATCCATGTGGATCACACCGGAGGTGGGGGCGTAGATGTAGTAATCGTTGGCACCGGTGTTCAAGGCATCGAGCTGAGCCTGAACGTTGTCCACGTTGCTCTGTGCGCTGGTAATGCTCTGGGAGATGGACTGCATGGTGGAGTAGTACAGAGCTTCTACTTCGCTCTGGCTCTGCTCCATCATGGTCTTGATCTGAGCATCGGAGTAACCGGCAGCCTGATAGGCCGTGGCATCAAAGGTCTTCTGAGAGACCTGGCTCTTGTAGGTCTCGTACTGATAGTAGTAGGGCTGATCTTCGGGGTTTGTCTCGCTGAAGTAGTTGGTATCATCCTGCACGCACTGCAGCAGCTTGTTGTACTGGTCCAGCTGGGTCTGGTAGATCTTGAGCTGGCTTTCCAGGTTATCCTGCTGCATGTCGATATCCGTGCTCTTGATGTGGGCCACGAGGTCGCCCTCGTTCACATAGCTGCCCTCCGAAATATACATCTCGGTAATGGAGCCGGAATAACTGGACATGATATAGGTTTTATTGCTGGCCTGAACGGTGCCTGCGTTCTGGCTGACATAAATGCGGTTGGTATGGGTGCTCCACACCACCAGAAACAGCATGAAGATGCCCACCAGAATGACAAAAGCGTAGCCATAAGGTGGCAGCTTTTTTTCCATCATGATGCGGCGGTCCTGCAGATCCGAAAGGTTCTGAACTTTAATCGTCATAATTACTTGGTCTCCATAAAGACATCGACCACGGCATCATCCTCGTCCTGATTGACATAGATGGTATAAGAGGTGCCGGTCAGTTTCTGCTCATTCTCAAAAGCGTGGACCTGCAGCTTGTAGGAAGCCAGCTGGCTTTCGGGCATGGGGCCGGTGTAGTGGGCATACAGGCAGTTCTTCACGCGCAGAATAGCATCCATATGGTAGTCCTGCTCCATCTGGCCGATGAACTGGGTAGCCTGCTGCATCATGTACAGGTGCATCTGACGATCCTCACCAACCACCATGGCCTGCACAATGGGGCCAATGGGCTGTGCGTTGTTGCTCTTGATAAAGTTGTGCATCTGGGTCAGCACCACGGGCAGACTGGCCATCTCTTCCGGATGAATCTCACGGGAGAGCACATTGGTGAGCTTCAGGGTCTTGTTCTCGGCTACTTTGATCTCTTTCATGTTGAATACCTCGGTTCCTTTTCAGATTTACCTCAGAAGAGGCAGTAATAGGCAATCGAGAAAGGGGAGAAAACCGCTGCAGAGAGCAGCTTCCTCTCCGCTCCCGATCGCCTACTACTTATAAAAGTAATAGGGATCTTGCAAATAAAATGTGCCCGGAGGCATTTTGCCTCCGGGCACACCATAGTGAGGCATAGTTACCTGAGCAGGCGGGGCCTGTTCAGGATAACACCATCTACTTCTACTAAACAGAAAGTCTTTCTAGCTCTTTTTATCTGACACAGCAAAACTATGTCAAATCAAGCTATCCATCATGAATGACTCCCTTTCATATGTAACCGGGTACGCACCCGGCTGCAACACATCAATAGGTGATCGACTCACCGTCGTCATCCTCTTCCACCACGGCCTGCATGACAGACTGCTTGGGCTCTGCCTTTTTGCTGCGGTAGATACCCTGCTGCATGTTCCACAGCTCGTAGTACTTGCCTTCCTTGGCAAGCAGCTCATCGTGCGTGCCGCGTTCCACGATCTTGCCGTGATCCATCACAAGGATCAGATCACAGTCACGAACGGTGGACAGGCGGTGAGCTACGATCAGCATGGAACGATCTGCAAGCTGATCGTAGATCATGTTGAAGATCAGATTTTCCGTAGCAAAGTCCAGATTACTGGTGGATTCATCCAGAATGTAGAGGTTGGAATCTTTCAGGAAAGCGCGTGCCAGCGCAATGCGCTGCTTTTCACCGCCGGACAGGCCGTTGCCTGCTTCCTCCAGATAGGTGTTATACTGCAGGGGCAGATGACGGATAAAGTCGTGAGCATCTGCCTTCTTGGCAGCTTCCTTAACTTCGTCCATCGTAGCGTCCATACGGGAAACGCGGATGTTATCATAAATGGTCTTGCTGAACAGCTCAACGTTCTGCGGCACATAAGAAATTGCGCGGCGGACAGAATCATTGGTGTATTCAGCCAGATTCACACCGTTCAAGTCGATCTCGCCATCTTCCGGTTCATAATACTTGAGCAGAAGCTTGGTGATCGTGGATTTGCCGCTGCCGCTGCTGCCCACCAGCGCGACCTTTTTACCGGCCGGAATGGTAAAGCTGATGTGATCCAGTGCAGGGGCACGGTTGCCATAACGGAAAGTGACATCCTTGAACTCGATATCGCCCTCCACCTTGTCCAGATCGGTGCGGTCTTCGTCGCCGACCGTCTCGGAGGGATAATCCATGATCTCGCCCAGACGCTTCATGGAAATGCTGGCCTCCTGAATCTGCATCTGCAGACCAATCAGGTTGCTCAGCGGAGAAGTAAAGTAAGAGGACAGCGTGCTGAAGGCCATGAATCCGCCCAGTGTCATCTCACCCTTCAGAACCTGACTGATACCCACATAGGTGGTCAGCATACTGAAACCGGTGGAAATGAAGGAGGAGATCAGGCCCTGCGTGGTGCTGATCTTGCTGGAGCGCAGGCTGATCTTCAGGCTCTTGATGTACTCACGCTCGAGGTTCTCCATTTCGGTATCCTCGTTGGCGTTGCACTTGACCGTCTCAATGCCGCGCAGGCTTTCGATCATCTGGCTGTTCAGTGCAGCGGACTGCACCATGGTCTCTTCGTTGATCTTTTTGTAAGGCTGCTTGTAGATCAGCACCAGCAGAATGCTGACCAGAGCCATGAACAGCGAGATCGAGAAGAGCATCGCATTCATGCGGAACAGGATGATACCGGTGATAATGGCCATCGAGATATCCATGATCAGGCTCAGCGCAATGCTGGTAAAGATGGATTTGATGGTGTTTGCATCCGAATAACGGGTGGTGATATCACCAGTCTTGCGGGTGGCAAAGAACTTCATGGGCAGACGGAAGATATGCCCGAAGTAACCCAGCATCAGCGGAATATCGATCTTGATGGATAGGTGGATCAGAACCCACTGCCGGACAAAGCCCACCAGCGTATTGGTGATGCTGACCATGCTGAACACAAGGATCAGCGTAACCAGCAGATTGTCTAGACCATATGGCAAGACCTCGTCCATCAGGATCTTGTTGAACATGGAGGAGGCAATGCCCAGGATCGTAACGATCAGAGAACTCAGGATCGCATAGGCAAAGAGCTTTTTCTGGGGCAGCAACAGGTCGACGTAACGCTTGAACATGCCGCCCTTTTCGATCTTACCGCCCTTGAACTCCGAGGTAGGGTTCATCAGCAGCAGAACACCGGTAAAATTCTTGTAGAACTCATCCAGAGAGATCTTTTTCAGCTCGCTGCCGGGGTCGCCAATCACGACATAATCCTTGCACTTGTGTTTTTTGCCGTTCTTCTCATCTTCCTTGGCGGCTTCGGCTTCTTTCAGCATGTGCCGACGACGCTCACCGTCATCTTTGATGGTGGTCTTTTTAAAGACGACCACAAAGTGGGCCAGACCCTGATCGGTGATGACCTGCGCAATGCAGGGCAGCGAGAAATCGCTGAGGAAATTTTCACGGTCTACGCGAACCGCTGCAGTGGTGAAACCCAACTCATTAGCGGCTTTCTGCAAACCAACAAGGTTCGTGCCTTTCAGGTCGGTACCCATCATATCGCGCAGGCGGGTGATGGTAACTTCCTTTTTGTAATGGAGGCACACCATTGCGAGGCAGGCAGCCGCACAGTCAGTGGTGTCGTGCTGCCGGACATAGGTATAACGCATAGATGCTTCCTTTGATCATATACAAATTTATTCAAACAGCGGCAGGCGTTTTGAAGAAGCGGCCTGCCGCAGATCTGACAACGTGAAAAGAGCCGGAGCCTGAAACAACAGCACAGAGACCGGTGCTTTGTCCTGTCCTGCGGAGAACCATGACAAAACACCGGTCGGCTGCTATCAAAAGAAGGGAGCACCTACCCTTTGATCTGTGTGCCGGACTTTGGAAAAACAGATACAAATTCCCAAAGCTTATAAGCAGTATACCACAATGTGACATCTTCTTCAAGTAGTCAAATTTTAAGAAATCATTATGCTTGATGCTTTTTTCGCATGAATGCTGTGTTTTTGGGACAGAGAAGCCCAAAAACAGAGGAGAAACACGACTGCATGGCTGTACAGAAAAAGGGTGTAGTATGGGACAAACAAAAAAGGCAATGTTCTGTGGAACATTGCCTTTTCTTCTGGCGCCTCTTGCCTGACTCGAACAGGCGACACCCTGATTAACAGTCAGGTGCTCTAACCGACTGAGCTAAAGAGGCAGATCACATTTGTGACTGCGAGAGATATTATACCGCATAAGAATGCCTTTTGCAAGCCTTTTTTTAAAAAATGAATCATTTTTGGCAAAATAAAACCGTCCTGCAGTGTTTTGAAACGCTGCAGGACGGTAAAGTACATATTATAAAAGAAGGAAAGGCTTATTTCAGCTTGCTCTTGGCCTTCATGCGCTGCTCGTGGTTCAGGATCTGCTTGCGGATGCGCAGATTTTCAGGAGTGACCTCCAGCAGCTCGTCCTGTGCCAAGAATTCCAGGCAGCCTTCCAGGCTGAGCTTGCTAATGGGGATCAGGCGCAGAGCATCATCGGAGCCGGATGCACGGGTGTTGGTCAGGTGCTTGGTCTTGCAGACGTTGACATCCACATCCTCGCCGGAAGCGGTGTAGCCAATGACCATGCCCTCGTAGACCTTTTCACCAGCGCCCACCAGAAGGGTGCCGCGCTGCTGAGCATTGAACAGACCGTAGGTGACAGCCTCGCCGGTCTCAAAGCTGACCAGAGAACCGGTGGAGCGGTTGGCAATCATGCCAGCCCAGACATCGTAACCGTCGAAGATCTGGTTGATGATGCCTTCGCCGTGGGTATCGGTCAGGAACTGGTTGCGGTAGCCGAACAGGCCGCGGCTGGGCATACGGAACTCCAGACGCACGCGGTCGGTGCCCAGAGATTCCATCTGCTGCAGGATAGCCTTGCGCTGGCCCAGACCGGTCATGACAGCGCCCTGATACTGGGTGGGCACATCGATGACGACATGCTCCATAGGCTCATAGGTCTTGCCGTCGATGACCTTGGTCAGAACGTGCGGGGGAGAGACCTGCAGCTCATAACCTTCACGGCGCATGGTCTCGATCAGGATGGACAGGTGCATCTCACCACGGCCCATAACGCGGAAGGAATCGGTGGTGGCGGAATCCTCCACCTTCAGAGCAACGTCCTTCAGCAGCTCCTTCTGCAGACGGTCACGGATCTGACGGCTGGTAACATACTTACCCTCGCGGCCGGCCAGCGGGCTGTCGTTGACGGAGAAGGTCATTTCAACGGTAGGATCATTGATCTTCACGAAGGGCAGCGGCTCCACATTGGAGGGGCTGCACAGGGTATTGCCGATGGTCACGTCGGGCAGGCCGGAGAATGCCACGATATCGCCGGCGGTGATGTTATCGCACGGCTGACGGCCATTGGCCTGGAAGTCGTACAGCTTGGTCAGACGGCCGCGCATCTTCAGATCCTGATTGTGCCAGTCACAGACGACAACTTCCTCGCCCACCTTGGCAACGCCGTTCTGGATGCGGCCAATGCCGATGCGGCCCACGAAGTCGTTGTAGTCCACAGAGGACACCAGCATCTGGAAGGGAGCCTCGGGGTCGCCCTCAGGCGGCTTGATGGTGCTCAGCAGAGTATCGAACAGGGGGATCAGGTCGGTGCCGGGCACATCCGGGTCCAGGCTTGCGGTGCCATCACGGCCGCAGCAGAACAGCATGGGGCAGTCCAGCTGCTCATCGGTAGCGCCCAGATCCATCAGCAGGTACAGAACTTCGTCGATGACTTCCTTGATGCGGGCATCGGGGCGGTCGATCTTGTTGATGGCCACCACCAGACTCAGGTTCTGCTGCAGAGCCTTCTGCAACACAAAACGGGTCTGGGGCATGCAGCCCTCGGCGGCATCCACCAGCAGCAGAACGCCGTTGACCATCTTCAGCACGCGCTCCACCTCGCCGCCAAAGTCGGCATGGCCCGGAGTATCGACGATATTGATCTTGACACCCTTGTAGGTGCAGGAGCAGTTCTTGGCCAGAATGGTAATGCCACGCTCACGCTCGATATCGCCGCTGTCCATGACGCGCTCAGCCACGACCTGATTATCGCGGAATGCGCCGCTCTGACGCAGCATTGCGTCCACCAGGGTGGTCTTGCCGTGGTCAACGTGAGCGATAATGGCAACGTTGCGCAAATCGTTACGAACCATAAAATTCAACCTCTCTATTATTAAAACTCATAAAATACGAACGAACGTCATACAAGTTTAAGTTTATAACAGGAAGGGGTGGTTTGTCAAGATTGTATAAAAAATTTTTCAACCTTTCGGCAAAATGCCTGAGAAAAGCCATGCGATTTGTGCGGCGTGTACCTTTAGAATATGCTATACTAAGGATACAGAAGAAATAAAGCCGGAGGTGTTTTTATGAAGATCACATTTCTGGGCGCGAACCATGAGGTCACCGGCAGCTGCACTTTGATCGAAGCGGCTGGGCAGCGCTTTTTGATCGACTGCGGCATGGAGCAGGGCAAGGATGTATACGAGAACCAGCCCATCCCGGTAGCACCCGGCGAGATCGACTGGGTGCTGGCCACCCATGCACACATCGACCATACCGGTATGCTGCCGCTGCTGGTGCGCAACGGCTTCCGCGGCAAGATCTATGCCACGAACCCCACGGTGGAGCTGTGCGGCATCATGCTGCGGGACTCGGCCCATATTCAGGAATTTGAAGCGGAGTGGAAAAACCGCAAGGGCCAGCGCTCCGGCGCAGAACCGGTGGAACCGATGTATACTGTGCAGGATGCTGAAGCAGCCATGAAGCTGTTTGTGGGCAAGGCCTATGAGCAGCGCTTCCAGCTTGCACCGGGCATTGAAGCCCGCTTTGTGGATGTGGGCCATCTGCTTGGCTCGGCCAGCATAGAGCTTTGGATCACCGAGGGTGAGACCACGACCAAGCTGGTATTCTCCGGTGATATCGGCAATCTGGATCAGCCCATCATCAAGGATCCTGCTTACATCAAAGAGGCGGACTACGCCTTTATGGAATCTACCTACGGCGACCGCAGCCACGGCCCGAAGCCGGACTATGTGAGCGAACTGACGAAGATCCTGCAGCGTACCTTTGACCGGGGCGGCAATGTGGTCATTCCCAGCTTTGCGGTGGGCCGCACGCAGGAGATGCTCTACTTTATCCGTGAGATCAAGGAAAAGGGCCTTGTGAAGGGACACGGCAACTTCCCGGTGTACATTGACAGCCCGCTCGCCATCGAGGCGACCCGCATCTTTAAAGATACCGACCCGGACTGCTTTGATGCGGACACCCGCGCTCTGCTGGAAAAAGGCATTGATCCGATCACCTTCCCGGGGCTGCGCGTCACGGTGACCAGTGATGAATCCCGCATGATCAATGCAGACCGCGTGCCAAAGGTCATCCTCTCGGCCAGCGGTATGTGCGAGGCAGGCCGCATCCGCCACCACCTCAAGCACAATCTGTGGCGGCCGGAGTGCACCATTCTGTTCGTGGGCTATCAGGCGGTGGGCACGCTGGGCCGCACCCTGCTGGAAGGTGCCACGACGGTAAAACTGTTCGGTGAACCTATTGAGGTGCAGGCAGAACTGTGCCAGCTCACCGGCATGTCCGGCCATGCGGACAGAGAAGGTCTGCTGCGGTGGGTGAACTCCTTTGAGCAGAAACCAAAGCGTGTGTTCGTGATGCACGGCGAAGATGAGACCGAGGACCACTTTGTGCAGACCTTGACGGAACAGGGCTTCACTGCCTGCGCACCCTACAACGGCGCACAGTGGGCCATCGGAGCCGAGGGAGCCGTATGCCTGCAGGAGGGCATGCGCGTCCGCATTGAGCACAAGGCCAATGAAGGCCAGAGCCGTGCTGCCAGTGTGTTCCAGCGGCTGGTCAGCGCCGGCAAGCGCCTGCTGCGGGTCATCGAGCACAACGAGGGCGGCGCAAACAAAGACCTTGCCAAGTTTGCCGACCAGATCAATGCCCTGTGCGATAAGTGGGACCGATAAAGCAAAACAAAAGCGCCGTGACCCAAAAGGCCACGGCGCTTTTTTGCATGGAGCGGGCAATGGGAATCGAACCCACCTCCTCAGCTTGGAAGGCTGATATACTAGCCGATGTACGATGCCCGCATTTACGAACGATATTATAGCATGTTCCGGCACAAATGTCCAGCCCAATTTTTGTATGTTCCTTAAAGCACTGGAAAAGAATGCCGGAACGGCCTTGCTTTTCCATACGGCTCTGCTACAATAGAAAAGAACGGAGGGAGAGAGGATGGAGCCGGAAGCAGAGATCATTCGTGCGCAGCTGTTTGCCCTGCGGGATGAAGCATACCGCACCTTTCACAGTGCGTTGATGCCCACCGTGCCGCCGGAAACGGTGATCGGCGTGCGCGTTCCGGCTCTGCGCAAGTTGGCAAAACAGCTCGCAGGCACAGCGCAAGCAGAAGTGTTTTTACAGGCCCTGCCGCATGGATACTACGAAGAGAACAACCTCCACGCGTTTCTGATCGAACTTATCCGGGACTACGACAGGGCGCTGGCTGAAACGGAAGCGTTCCTGCCCTACATCAACAACTGGGCCACCTGTGACTGCTTTTGCCCCAAAGTGTTTGCAAAGCACAAGAAGGAACTGCTGGTGCCCATTCGCCGCTGGCTGGATTCGGGCGAGGTGTACACCGTGCGCTATGGCATGGAGATGCTGATGCGCTATTATCTGGATGATGCATTCCGGCCGGAATATCTGGAATGGGTGGCCGATGTGCACAGCACGGAATACTATATCAATATGATGCGGGCATGGTATTTTGCCACAGCACTGGCAAAGCAGCCGGATGCCGCGCTGCCGTGGCTCACAGAAAAGCGGCTGGATCTGTGGACCCACAACAAAGCTATCCAGAAAGCGGTGGAAAGCCGCCGCATTCCGCTCGGAATGAAGCAGCTGCTGCGCGGTCTGCGCAGCCGTTCATAAAAGCTTCCGGATTTCCGCGCAGATTTCCTGTTTACTTTATGGATGTTTTATTGTAAAATAAGCTATAGTAAAAAATGCCAGGGTATGCCTATGCCCTGACGGAAGATAAAAACAGGTGGTGTTTGGATTATGGCATTGAAATATCAGCGTATCCTTCTGAAGATCAGCGGCGAAGCACTGGGCGGCGAAAAGGGCATGGGTTTTGATGAACCCACTATGGACGCGATCTGCGGCGGCGTGAAGAAAGCACACGAGCTGGGCGTGCAGATCGGCATTGTTGTGGGCGGCGGCAACTTCTGGCGCGGCCGTTCCAGCGGCAAGATGGAGCGCACACTGGCCGATAAGATCGGTATGCTGGCAACCGTGATGAACGCACTGGCTGTTTCCGATAAGCTGGAACAGCTGGGTGTGCCCACTGAGGTGTTCACCTCCATCACCATGCCGCAGGTGGCACAGCCCTTTACACGCAAGGATGCTCTGCGCGCCATGGATGAGGGCAAGATCGCCGTGTTCGGCGGCGGCACCGGCAACCCGTTCTTCTCCACGGATACGGCAACCGCTCTGCGCGCTGTGGAAGTGAGCGCCGATGTGATGTTCAAGGCTACTATGGTGGATGGCGTTTACGATAAGGATCCCCACAAGTACGCCGACGCAAAGAAGTATGATACCCTCACCTTTACCAAGGTGCTGGAAGACCAGCTGGCTGTTATGGATGGCACTGCTGCCACTCTGTGCCGCGACAACAAGCTGCCCATCCTCGTGTTCGATCTGGCCGACCCGGACAACATTGCCCGTGCCGTGCAGGGCGAGAATGTGGGCACACTGGTTTACGAGGGCTGAAACGCCTGCAGCCGACATACATTATAGGGCAGACGCATTGCAGCGCAGCCCCAAGATAAAAAGGAACAGGAGACTACCGCAATGAGCAGCAACACCAAGGTTTACGAAGACAAGATGAAGAGCTCGGTCGAACATCTGGGCCGCGAACTGGGCGCTGTGCGCGCAGGCCGCGCAAATCCCGCTGTGCTGGATAAGGTCAGCGTGGATTATTATGGTGCCCCCACTCCCATCCAGCAGGTGGCATCCGTGGCTGTGGCCGAAGCACGCACCCTGACCATTACCCCGTGGGACCGTACTCTGCTGCGCCCCATCAGCAAGGCCATCATGGCCAGCGATGTGGGCATCACTCCCATTGATGACGGCTCTACCATCCGCCTGAACTTCCCGGCTCCCACCGAGGAGCGCCGCAAGCAGCTGGCAAAGGAAGTTTCCAAGCTGGGCGAGGAGGCTAAGGTGGCAGTGCGCAACATCCGCCGCGAGGCTATGGATAAGGCCAAGGCCATGAAGAAGGCCGGCGAGCTGACCGAGGACAGCCAGAAGACCATGGAAGAGGATGTCCAGAAGCTGACCGACAAGTATATCAAGAACATCGATGCTGCGGTGGAAGAAAAGCAGAAGGAGATCATGTCTGTCTGATCTGCGCAGATGCAATAGACTGGAGGTGCCGTGCGCTGAAGAAGAGTGCGCGGCACTTTTGTTGAAGGCGGCGTTGCTGCCGGGAGGAAACAATGGCGCATCCTAAAGAATTTGCCGAGGGCCTTTCCATCGGCATCATCATGGACGGCAACGGCCGCTGGGCAAAGAACCGCGGCCTGCCCCGCACTGCCGGGCACAAAAGAGGCGCAGAGGTGTTCAGCGATATCGCAGATTACTGCGATGAGCTGGGCGTTTCGTCGGTGTACTTCTATGCGTTTTCCACCGAGAACTGGAAGCGTCCGCTGGAAGAGGTCAACGCCATTATGCGGCTGTTCGGCGAATATCTGCTGAAGGGCTTTGACTACAAGAACCGCAATATCCGCATCAAGTTCATGGGCGACCGCACGGTGCTGGATGAAAAGCTGCAGCAGCTGATGAACAAGCTGGAAGCAGATTCTTCGGTCAAGACCGGCATGACCCTGAACATTGCTATCAACTACGGCGGCCGCCCGGAGATCGTGCGGGCGGCGCAGCAGCTGGCGGCAAAGGCGGCGGCAGGGGAGATAAAGCCCGAAGAGATCACGGAACAGCTGCTCAGCGATGCCATGTATACCGCTGGCCAGAAGGACCCGGATTTTATCCTGCGTCCCAGCGGAGAAAAGCGGCTGTCCAACTTCATGCTCTGGCAGGCAGCTTACTCGGAGCTGGTAGAAATGGACGTTCTGTGGCCGGATTTCACCCGCAGCGATCTGGACGCTGCCATTGAGGAGTTCAATCATCGCTCCCGCCGGTTTGGCGGACTGTAAAACCCAAGACCTCCTGCACACGGTGCAGGGACCGGACGGCCCGGCGGCTTTGCCGGAGCCAAACTTAATCCAGAGGGGTGCGGCACCGACCGGTGAAAAGGAGATCCAATCTATGAAAACACGTGTTATTACTGCGATCGTGGGCATCATCGTACTGATCGGCGTGATGTTCACCTTCAACACTCTGATCTTTAATCTGGTCATCGCGGCCATTACGCTGATCGCCGTTCACGAGATCTACAGTGCCCTCGGCTTTGAAAAGAAGGACTGGCTGATGTACGCGGTTCTGGTGCCGTATACACTGCTGGTCATGACGAGCAACTATCAGGTCATGCGGCGGCTGGTGATGCCGATGTCCTTTCTGCTGGTCACCTTTTATGCCATCTATCTGGTGGTGCGCAATGGCACCATCAGCTATCAGAAGGCCAGCGGCCTGCTGATGTTCTCCGGTATCGTGATCTTCTGCTTCTATTCCTTTATCCGGCTCAAGGAGCTGCTGCCGGTGGAGCAGTACGGCTACGATGCGGTGTTCTTTATCTTGCTCATCCTCTGCTTTGCCTGGGGCGGCGATACCTGTGCCTACTTTGCAGGCCGTGCTTTTGGCAAGCACAAGCTCTGCCCGGTGGTCAGCCCCAAAAAGACCGTGGAGGGTGCCATTGGCGGTGTTCTGGGCACCATGGTGTTCGGTGTGATCATCACACTGGTGTACTCAGTGGCGGCAAACCGGATGGAAGCCTTCACCCGCTCCAACATTGGCGTTTCCATGTACGTGATCATTGCGCTGCTGGGCTGCGTGGCGGCGGTGCTGGGCATTTATGGCGACCTGTTTGCCAGTGTGGTCAAGCGCCAGTGCGGCATCAAGGATTACGGCACCATCTTCCCGGGGCACGGCGGCATTCTGGACCGCTTTGACAGTGTGATGTTCATTGCGCCCTTTGTGACCATGGTCATTACGGCGGTGTTCTACTATTAAAAGGGGGAACGTGTGATGTCGAAAAAAATCACTCTGCTGGGTTCTACCGGTTCCATCGGCACCCAGAGTCTGGATGTGATCCGTGCACAGGGCTATGAGGTGTTCGGCCTTTCTGCCCACAGCCATGTAGACAAGATCCTGCAGCAGATCGAAGAGTTTCATCCGCGCTATGTCTGCATGACCGACCCGGATGCGGCCCGCAGGCTGGATGCGGAGCTTTCCGGTCGTGCAGATGCGCCCCGGCTGCTGGTAGGGCCAGAAGGGCTCAAGCAGCTGGCTGCACTGGACGGCACCGATGTGGTGCTGAACAGCGTGGTGGGCATTGCAGGCCTTGGTGCCAGCCTGTGCGCGATCGAAAGCGGGCATGATCTGGCCCTTGCCAACAAGGAGAGCCTTGTCACCGGCGGCCATCTGGTCACACAGGCCGTGGCAAAGCATGGTGTAAAGCTGCTGCCGGTAGACAGTGAACATTCGGCCATCTTCCAGTGCCTACAGGATAAGGAGAGTGCCCCCAGCCTGACCAAGATCCTGCTCACGGCATCCGGCGGCCCCTTCTTCGGGATGAAGACCGAGGAGCTGCGCGGTAAGACCAAGGCGGATGCCCTCAAGCACCCCAACTGGAACATGGGCGCAAAGATCACCATTGACTCTGCCACCCTGATGAACAAGGGTCTGGAGCTGATCGAGGCAGTGTGGCTGTTCGGCCTGCCGCCGGAGAAGATCCAGATCGTGGTGCAGCGCCAGAGCATCGTGCATTCGGCGGTGCAGTTCAGCGATAATTCGGTCATTGCTCAGCTGGGTGTGCCGGATATGCGCATTCCCATCCAGTATGCGCTCACCTACCCAAAGCGCGTACCCGGCGTTGTGCCAGAGCTGGACTTTGCCGCACTCAAGGTGCTCACCTTCGATGTGGCAGACGACGAGACCTTCCGCTGCCTTGCCGCCTGCAAAAAGGCCATCAAAAAGGGCGGTCTCGGCCCATGTGCCGCCAACGGTGCCAATGAGGAAGCTGTCAAGCTCTTCCTTGAGGACAAAATTGGCTTCCTCGATATTGGCCGTCTGGTGGAAGCAGTCGTGGACAGCGACAGCTTTGGCGGCGAGTATACCCTCAGCGATGTGTACGAGTGCGACCGCATGGCACGGGAATTTGTAAGAGCGCACTTATAAAAACCCTCTCAGCCTCACTGCGTTCGGCAGCCCTGACTGAGAGGGGTTCCGACTTTTCAGCTTTAGGAGACGCAATGTCAATTTTTATCACCCTGATTGCCGCACTGATCGTGTTCAGCGCTGTGATCGCCATTCATGAATTCGGGCACTTTACCGTGGCAAAGCTCTGCGGCATTCAGGTCAACGAGTTTTCCATCGGCATGGGGCCGGCTTTGTGGAAGAAAATTTACAAGGGCACCCAGTACAGCCTGCGTGCATTGCCGGTAGGCGGCTATGTGGCGCTGGAGGGCGAGGAAAGCCCCGAGAGCCAGCAGGCCGAGGAGGCCCGCGACGAACGGGAAGCAGAGGACGAAAACCCTGTCCCGCCGGAGCAGCGCACCGGCATCCCTTTGAACGAGGCACCGGTATGGCAGCGTGTGCTTGTGATGGTGGCAGGTGCCTTCATGAATTTCGTGCTGGGCTTTGTGGTGCTGGTCATTCTTGTGGCAGCACAGGAAGGAGCCATCACCAGCAAGACCATCTATTCCATTGAGAACGATGCCCTCTGCGGCCAGACCGGCCTGCAGGCGGGGGACGAGATCGTTGCCGTGAACGGCAGGCGCTGCTTTGTGGCCAACGACATCCTTTATGAGCTGGTGCGCACCGAAGCCTATCGCGCCCGGTTCACCGTGAAGCGGGACGGCCAGAAGGTGGAACTGCCGGACGTGCAGTTCGACACCTGGCAGGACGAGGACGGCCAGACCCATATGACCCTTGGCTTTACGGTGTACGGCATCAAAAAAACACCGCTCAATGTGTTAAAAGAAGCATGGAACAGTACCCTGTACTACGGACGCATCGCGTTTATCTCGCTGGCAGACCTTGTGCGCGGACGTGAGAGCATCAACAATCTGTCCGGCCCGGTGGGTATCGTGACAGCGATCGGTCAGGCGGCAAGCTACGGCTGGCAGGATCTGCTGGAGCTGCTGGCCCTCATCACCATCAATCTGGGCGTGTTCAATCTGCTGCCCTTCCCGGCACTGGATGGCGGCAAGGTGGTATTTTTGATCATTGAGGGCGTTACCGGCCATGCAGTGCCGGAAAAGCTGCAGGGTACACTGACCATTGCGGCTTTTGCACTGCTGTTTGGCCTGATGCTCTTTGCAACCTATAATGATATCATCCGGCTTGTGACCGGTGCAATGTGAGCAAAAACAGAAAGGGGAACTTTATGCGGCAGTTAAAACGGGAAGTGAAAATCGGCAATGTGACCATCGGCGGCAAGAATCCTGTTGCGGTGCAGACGATGCTCAACGTGCCGGTGGAGGATATTGAGGGCAATGTGGCGCAGGCAAAGCGGTGCGAAGCTGCTGGCTGTCAGATCCTGCGCGTGACCTGCCCCAGCCCGGCGGATGCAAAGTGCATCGAAGCCGTCAAGAATGCGGTGAACATCCCCATTGTGGCAGACATCCATTTTGACTACAAGGCGGCTCTGGCCTGCGCAGATGTGGGTGTGGACAAGATCCGCATCAACCCCGGCAACATCGGCGACGATGACCGGGTGAAGGCTGTGGTGGATGCCTGTCAGCGCAAGAACATTCCCATCCGCATCGGCGTGAATGGCGGCAGTCTGGAAAAGCACATCCTTGCAAAATACGGCGCACCCACGCCGGAGGCCATGGTGGAGAGTGCACTGTACCATGTGCGCCTGCTGGAAAAATTCGATTTCAACAACATCGTCATTTCCATCAAGAACTCCAATGTGCCCCGCATGATGGAGGCCTACCGCCAGCTCAGCGCTGTCACGGATTACCCGCTCCATGTGGGTGTTACCGAGGCGGGTACCTACCAGATGGGTCTGCTGAAAAGCGGCATGGGCATCGGCGGAATGCTGCTGGAAGGCATTGGCGATACCATCCGCGTCTCGCTGGCCGCAGATCCGGAAAAGGAAGTGGAAGCGGGCTACAACATCCTGCGCGCCGTGGGCTTCCCGGTAGCAGGCCCGGAGGTCATCACCTGCCCCACCTGCGGCCGCACCCAGTATCCCTGCACCGAGATCGCCAACGAGGTGGAAAAGCGGCTGCAGGGCTGCAAAAAATCCATCAAGGTGGCCGTGATGGGCTGCGTGGTCAACGGCCCCGGTGAAGCCCGCGAAGCAGACATCGGAATTGCCGGCGGCAAGGGCGAGGCGGTGCTGTTCATCCACGGCAAGCCCATCAAAAAGCTGACCGGAGACAACATCCTGGATCAGTTCATGGATGAGATCTATAAACTGTAAAGTGGGAGAATGATATGGCACTGCAAAATAAACTGGGCCTGACCGATGAACTGGAGCTTGCCCGTGAAGAGGAAAGAATCAGCAAACAAAAGGCGCTGGCTCTGTATGATACGGGTTTGCTGGATACTTTTCCGGTAGGAACATTTGCAGGCCTTGCAATGATCCATAAATATCTGTTTGAAGATATCTATGAATTTGCCGGTCAGATGCGCACCGTAAACATCGCAAAGGGAAATTTCCGCTTTGCACCGGTCATGTATCTGCGCCCGGCACTGGAAAGCATTGACCGGATGCCGCAGTCCACGTTTGATGAAATTATTGAAAAATATGTGGAAATGAACGTGGCGCACCCTTTCCGGGAAGGCAATGGCCGCAGTACCCGTATCTGGCTGGACTGCATCCTGAAAAAAGAACTGCATCAGGTGGTGGATTGGAGCCGCGTGGATAAAAGCGACTATCTGATGGCCATGGAACGCAGTCCGGTGAAAGATCTGGAAATCAAGGTACTGCTGCATAAAGCACTGACGGAACAAATCAATGACCGTCAGGTGTATATGAAGGGTATTGATGCAAGCTATCATTATGAGGGCTACCAGATTTTCAGAACAGAGGAACTTGCAAAGAAATAAAATCACATTTTTGCTGCCACACCTGCAAAAACGGGTGCGGCAGTTTGTGCTGTATAAAAAGGAGTACCATTTGTGACACCACTCGTATCCAACCTGTGGCCGCAGTTCATGGTGGACCCGGCATTTGCGGCCTGCTTCGGGCAGGTCATTGTGGAGCATGCGCAGATGCTGCGGCAGGAGCGGCAGGTCGTCTTTACCCTGCGCAGCGGTGCGCCACTGGACAAAAATCTCTGTGCCCGGCTGCTGGCATCCCTGCAGCCGGATTATGAGGGCTTTGAGCTGCGCATCCAGAACCTGTTTGGCTATGCCATGCTGGACGAAACGGCCCTGCGCGATCTGATGGAAGAGATGAAGCGGGACGGCGTGCCCATCAACGGCTTTCTGGACCGGTGCAAGATCAACATCATCGGACAGAAGATCACCATCGGCGTATGCCATGGCACCAAGTTTTTGCAGGAGATGCACTTTGAAAAGCTGCTGGCAGAGCGCATTGCGGCCCACACCGGGGTAACGCCGCAGGTAACGCTGCAAAGCGCTGTAAGCGAAGCCGAGCAGCACCAGATGGAAGAAAAGCTGGAGCGCAAGATCGCGCCACCGGTGGTCAAGTTTGAGAAAAAGAACACAGCACCGTCCATCAAGGTGGATGGTCTGGACCTGACCGATAAGCCCGTCACCATTTTCCACGGCAAGATGTTCACTCCCAAGAACCTCACCCCGCTGAAAGACCTTGGCGGCGAGGGCGGCAAGTGCACGATCTGGGGCGATGTGTTCTTCTCGGAGGTCAAGGGCAACTTCCGCAAAATTTATACCGTATCCATCACCGATTATCAGGGCTCCATCAACCTGAAGATCCGCGCGCAGGAAGGTGAGGACTGCTCCAAGTGGGAGAGCCTTGGCAAAGGCACCACCCTCATCGTGCGCGGCGACTGCTCCTACGACAAGTACGAACACGATTATATCGTCTACCCCTACGATGTGCTCATCGTGGAGCGCAAAAAGCGGGAGGATACCGCACCGGTCAAGCGTGTGGAGCTGCATCTGCACACCAAGCTTTCCAGCATGGACGGCTTCTGTGATCCCGGCGGCATCGTCAAGCTGGCCCACCGCATGGGACATCCGGCCGTTGCCATCACTGACCACGGTGTGTGTCAGGGTTACCCGGAAGCCATGCTGGCAGCGGACGATATCCATAAATCAGACCCGGACTTCAAGCTGATCTACGGCTGCGAAGCCTACTTTGTGGACGACATGATCCCCTGTGTATACGGTGTGAAGGATCAGCCGCTGGACGGGGAGTTCTGCGTGTTTGATACCGAGACCACAGGCCTTGACCCCGGCGTGGAGTATATGACCGAGATCGGTGCCGTCATCGTGAAAAACGGCGAAGTGGTGGAGGAATTTGATACCTTTGTCAAGCCCGGCAAGCCCATCACCCCCAAGATCACCGAGCTGACCGGCATCACCAACGAAATGGTGGCGGATGCTCCCGGCGAAAAGGAAGCACTGGAAGCCTTCCTCAAATTTGCGGGAGACCGCATCCTTGTGGGCCACAACGTCCATGCCTTTGATATGCGTTTCCTGCGCGCCGCCGCCAAGCGCAGCGGCATCAAGCTGGAGCCGACCTATATCGACACCCTGACCATGGCGCAGGCCATGTACCCCGGCCTGCACAACTACAAGCAGGGCACCATCAACAAGCATCTGGAGCTGCCTGCCTACGAAGCCCACCGTGCCTGTGAGGATTCTGCCGCGCTGGGCCGCATCTTCGGGGTCATGCTGAACGACCTGAAAGAAAAGCAGGTAGCAAAGGTCAGTGAGATCAACACCGGCCTTGGCGGCAACCGCGAGGTGCTGAAAAAGAAGTATTACCACCTCATCATTCTGGTCAAGAACCAGATGGGCCTGAAAAATCTGTACAAGATCGTCAGCGAAGCCCATGTGAACTACTTTTTCAAAAAGCCCCGGGTGCCCCGGAGCCTTTTGAACAAATACCGGGACGGCCTGCTGCTCACTTCCGCCTGCGAAGCCGGCGAGCTGTACCGGGCCATCGTGGATGGCACCAGCTATGAAGAACTGAAAAAGATCGCGTCCTACTACGATATTCTTGAGATCCAGCCGCTGGGCAACAACGCCTACATGGTGCGAGACGGCAAGGTGGACAGCGAAGAGGACATCAAAAACTTCAACCGCACGGTCATCAAGCTGGGCGAGGATCTGCACAAGCCGGTCATTGCCACCGGCGACGTGCACTTTACCGAGCCGGAGGACGCGGCGTACCGTGCCGTGCTGCAGGCGGGCAACGGCTTTAAAGATGCCGACAACCAGCCGCCGCTGTTCTTCCGCACCACGCAGGATATGCTGGCGCAGTTCTACTATCTGCCCAAGGAAAAAGCCTACGAGGTAGTGGTGAAGAACCCCCGCAGGATCGCGGCGATGATCGACAACAATGTTCGTGCCATCCCGCGCGGCACCTACCCGCCCAGCATCGAGGGTGCAGAGCAGCAGCTGCGCGATGCTACGTGGGAACACGCCAAGCGCGATTACGGTGACCCGCTGCCCGAAATTGTGGAAAAGCGGCTGCAGAAGGAGCTGGACTCCATCTGCGGCCATGGCTACGCCGTGCTGTACGTCATTGCGGTCAAACTGGTGGCCTATTCCAACGCGGGCGGCTATCAGGTGGGCAGCCGTGGTTCGGTCGGCTCATCGGCCGTGGCCCACTTCTCCGGCATCTCGGAGGTGAACAGCCTGCCGCCCCACTATCGCTGCCCCAAGTGCAAGCACAGCGAGTTCATCACCGACGGCAGCGTGGACGACGGCTTTGACCTGCCGGATAAAAACTGCCCCAACTGCGGCACCCGGATGCTGGTGGACGGCCACGATATTCCCTTCGAGACCTTCCTCGGCTTCTACGGCGATAAAGAGCCGGATATCGACCTGAACTTTTCCGGCGAATATCAGTCCAATGTGCACCGCTATACCGAGGAGCTGTTCGGCAAAGCCAACGTGTTCAAGGCGGGCACCGTGTCCGGTATTCAGGACAAGACCGCCTACGGCTATGTCAAAAAATATCTGGATGAGCGCGGCCGCACGGTGAACCATGCGGAGGAGAACCGCCTGACTCTGGGCTGCACCGGCGTCAAGCGCACCACGGGTCAGCACCCCGGCGGCATGGTCGTTGTGCCGGACACCTACGAGATCTACGATTTCTGCCCCATCCAGCATCCGGCGGATGATGTGGCAGGCGGCCTGCTGACCACCCACTTCGAGTTCAAGTACCTGCACGATACCCTGCTCAAGCTGGACGAACTGGGCCACGATATGCCCACCTTCTACAAGTATTTTGAGGAGTACACCGGTATCCCCATCGACAGTATCCCCATGAACGACCCCAAGGTGTACAGCCTGCTGACCAGCCCGGAAGCGCTGGGCGTGACCCCGGAACAGATCGACAGCCAGACCGGCACCTTCGGCATCCCGGAAATGGGCACCAACTTCGTGCGCGGTATGCTGGTGGAGGCACGGCCCAAGAACTTCTCCGAGCTGATCCAGATCTCGGGCCTGTCCCACGGAACGGACGTGTGGACCGGCAACGCGGACGAGCTGATCCGCAGCGGCACCTGCACCATTGCGGAGGTCATTGGCTGCCGTGACAGCATCATGCTGTACCTGTTGCGCAAGGGTCTGGAACCCAAGATGGCCTTTGATATCATGGAGGCCGTGCGTAAGGGCAAGGTGGCCAAGGGCGGTTTCAAGGATGGCTGGGAGGAAGCCATGCGGGAGCACGAGGTGCCGGACTGGTACATCGAGAGCTGCCGCAAGATCAAGTATATGTTCCCCAAGGCCCATGCCGTGGCCTACCTGATGTCGGCCATTCGTCTGATGTGGTTCAAGATCTACCGTCCGCCGGAGTTCTATGCGGTATACTTTACCGTACGCGGCGACGACATCGACTACGAAGCCGCTGTGGGCGGTGCGGCAGTGGCCCGCGCCCACATGGAAGAAGTCAAGCGCCGCCTGAAGGAAGAGAAGAACGCCAAGGACGAAGATGTGCTGGTCAGCCTGCAGCTCGTCAACGAGATGCTGGTGCGCGGCTACGAGTTTTTACCCATTGAGCTGGGCAAGAGCCGCGGCTCCAAGTATGTGGTGGAGGACGGCAAGGTACGTCTGCCTTTCTCTTCGCTGAAGGGTCTTGGCGGTGCTGCCGCCGATGCACTGGAAAAGGTGACCATCCACGGCGAAGAATATATCTCGGTGGAAGAGTTGCAGCAGGCTTCCGGTGTCGGCAGCAGCATTCTGGACCGTCTGCGTCAGGTGGGCGCTCTGGGCGACCTGCCGGAGAGCAGTCAGGTAAGCTTCTTCTGAGGATTCTGAAAGCAAAAGTGCCTGCACGGCTTTAGCTGTGCAGGCACTTTTGCTTTAAAAAAGCACCCGCGGCAAAAATCGCAGGTGCTTAAAAATTCAGCAGAACGGGGGAGTGTTTACTCCACGCTGATCATATAATAGTAAACGGGCTGGCCGCCGCGGATGTGGCTGACCTCAACGTGGTTCGGGCACTTTGCCTTTACGATCTCGGTGACCTTCTCGGCATCCTCATCGCTCACGTCGCAGCCGGAGATGATGGTGACGAAGCTGGAATCCTTCTTGCACATGCCGCGTGCCAGACGGTAGGTAGCTTTGGTGATATCGTTGGAGGTGGAAACGATCTTGCCGTTCTCCAGAGCCATGATCTCGCCCTTCTTGATGCGCTTGCCGTCGTACTCACTGTCGCGGGCAGCATAGGTGATCAGACCGGTGGACACCTTGTCGGCAGCAGCCATCATGTTGATGGTGTTGGTCTCGGCGTTCACAGAGGGATCAAAGTTCAGCATGGCGGTAATGCCCATGGGCACGGTGCGGGTGGGCAGAACGACCACCTGACGGTCGGCCAGCTTCTGGGCCTGCTCAGCAGCCATGATGATGTTCTTGTTGTTGGGCAGCACGAACACGGTCTTTGCGGGCACGCTCTGGATGGCGGCGAGGATATCCTCGGTGGCTGGGTTCATGGTCTGACCACCGGAGACCACTGCGTCTGCAGCCAGATCGGTGAACACGGCCTTCAGGCCTTCACCGGCGGCAACGGCAACAAAGCCATAGTCACGGCTGGGGTCCACAGCAGCGTAGACGAACTCGCTGGACTGAGAAGGGGCCTTCTCAGCAGAAGCCTGCTTTTCCAGGCTCTTGCCCTGCTTCTGGCGGGCCAGGAACTGCTCGTGCATGTTCTCGATCTTGAAGTTGGTCAGGTAACCATACTTGATGGCTTCGCTCAGGATCTTACCGGGGTCAGCGGTGTGCACATGCAGGTTGATCACATCGTCATCCTCGATGCACACCACGCTGTCGCCGTTGGATTCTGCAAAGGCACGCATCTTTGCGGCGCTTGCCCCCTCATACTTGTTGATCAGGAACTGGGTGCAGTAGCCGTTCTTGATGTCCTCCACCTTCATCAGGTCGTCGGTGAACACGCCCTTGCCGGCGTTCTCGGTGGAGAGCTTTGCCTTGTTGGGAGCAGCCTCGCCGCCTGCCACGATGCCTTCGCCATGGAACACCTTGCCCATGCCCTCAAAGATGACCATGATGCCCTGACCGCCGGCATCCACAACGCCGGCCTTCTTCAGAACAGGCAGCAGGTTGGGGGTGTCCTCCAGAGCCTTCTGGCCGGCGGTCATCACCACATCCCACAGAGCGGGCACATCCTCGGCACCGCAGGCAGCAGCTTCCTCAGAGGCAATGCGTGCAACCGTGAGGATGGTGCCCTCGGTGGGCTTCATAACGGCCTTATAAGCGCCCTCGACACCCTTCTTCAGGGCCTCGACAATGTCGGCAGCGGTGGCTTCTTTCTTGCCTTCCAGCGCCTTGGAGAAGCCGCGGAACAGCAGGCTGGTGATAACACCGGAGTTGCCGCGTGCGCCGCGCAGCATGGCGGAAGCAGCGGTCTTGGAAGCCTCACCCACGGTGCAGCTGTCGTCCAATGCTTCCAGCTCGCGCACAGAAGCACCCACGGTCATGCCCATGTTGGTGCCAGTGTCGCCATCAGGAACAGGGAAAACGTTCAGCTCGTCCACGCGGGAGCGCTGATTGTTGATGTTGTTGGCGCCAGAGATAATGGCGTCACGCAAAATCTTACCAGAAATCATTCTTTTTTACTCCTTGTACTTGCCGGAAAAGCCCGGCGCATTCGGATGAACCAACAAAAATCAGGCGATCACATCGTCTACCGAAACCACAACGCGGGCAACCTTCAGGCCGGTAGCCTGCTCCACCTCGTCCTTGACGCGGTGAGAGATGCTGCGTGCGGCGGTAGAAATGTTCAGGCCATAGCTCACTGCAATGTGCAGTTCGATCACCAGACGACCATCCTCCTGCGTGACACGGACACCCTTTTCCGGGTAATCAGAACCGTGCACCATGCTTCTGACGGCATCGGTCATATCACGGGGTGCCATTGCGGCAACACCGTAACACTGTTTGGCTGCTTCACCTACCAGAGTAGCAAAATACCCGGACGTAAAGCTGACATCCCCCAGAGGGAAACGGGAAGTGATCATAGTCGCTCTGCTCCTTTATGTTATTTTCATAAAACACATTCAAGGTCTGGGGCGCAGCGGCGGACAGATACACATACTGCGCCGAGAAACACCCACATTATTATACAACTTTGGGGCGCGCTTGTACAGCGCAAAATGCTGGTATATCAACTTTTTGCGCAGGTTTCTGCATTGGCGGCATGGTTCGGGCGGCTTCGCACCGGGAAGGTGATAGCATAACGGACGCTGGTTGCTTTTTATCAAAATCGAAAGTATGACGAAAGAAAGCAAACAATCTGTTAAAAAAATATAAAAGGTGGGTGATAACTCTTTATCCGACTATGAAAAAGTGCTAAAATAGAAACAAGGATAGGGACTGCGGCGCAGGGTCCCGCTTGTGCGGATGAACTGCGTTATTTTTTGCGCACGGCGCGTGGAACAATGTTTAGGAGCTGTTGTCATGAATATTCTGTTTTTCCTTTCACCCAAGCAGGATCTGATGTATGTTTACGACGATTTCACCCTTCGGCAGACGCTGGAAAAGTGGGAGAATAACCGCTACGCGTCCATTCCGGTGCTCAACCGGCAGGGAAAATATGTGGGCACCCTGACCGAGGGCGACATTCTCTGGGGGCTGAAAAAGTTCCATGGTCTGGATCTGGAAGCGGCTGAGGATGTCCCCATTTCGGCCTTCCCGCACAAGCGCGACTACAAGGCTGTCACCGTGACCACCAGCATGGATCAGCTGATCGAAGCGGCCATGAACCAGAACTTTGTGCCGGTTGTGGATGACCGCGGCATCTTCATTGGCATCGTGCGCAGGCAGGCGATCATCCGTTACTGCTATGAGAAGGCCCGCACAGAGCAGCAGGCCCATGAGCAGCGCATCCCGGAATATGCCGCTGTGCATTGAACGATATAAATAGGTGGCCAGCCGCCCGGTTCCGCATCTGAAGCCGGGCGGCTTTTTGTCTGCAAAATACGTTGGAAATCCGATTTATGGTACCTGTTGTGTGCGATAATACAGCCATGGAACAAAAACGTTCTGAAAAGCTGCAAAAAACGAGATACAGGAGGGAACACGGATGAAAGATTTTGAACTGCGTTATGTCGGAAGCCATGTGGAAGTATACACCGGCAGCGGGGTGTTCCTGTTTTCGGCCGATACGGTGCGGGAAGCAATGGAAGAACTGGCAGAGTAAGCGCCCGCAAACAGGCAGAGACTTCGGTGCAAATGTAAAATTGATGTAAAATAATTGAAAAGGAAAGAGCACGAATTCATTAAGAGACGGAAAAATGTGTAGAAAAAGTGATTTTCTTGTAAAATAAACCTTGTTGTGACAGGATAAAAAATGATATAATAGATCCAAGCGCGGTCATTGTGCGCCGTTCTGCGCAGCAGAGCGGCAGGCCGCAGCATCTGCCGGACCAAGCAGGCCCGGTGTGCGGGCAGGGCAGATGTACAAGGATCAAAAGGAAGATCATTTTTAGGAGTATCGTTATGGATATCACACACATTACCTCTCTGTTGGGTGGAATTGCGCTGTTTCTGTACGGCATGTCCATTATGGGCGCTGGTCTGGAAAAACTGGCCGGCGGCAAAATGCAGGGCGTGCTGCAAAAGCTGACCTCCTCAACGCTCAAGGGCGTTATTTTTGGCACCCTCATCACGGGTGTCATCCAGTCCTCGGCCGGCACGGTCGTTATTTGTGTCGGTCTGGTAAACTCCGGCATCATGACCCTTACGCAGTCGGTAGGTGTCATTATGGGTGCAAACATTGGTACCACTGTTACCGGCCAGTTGATCCGCATGGCGGATATCTCCGGTGACAGTCTCTGGCTGACACTGATCCAGCCCAAGACCTTTGCGCCCGTGGTGGCGTTTATCGGCTGCATTTTTTATGTGTTCCTGCGCAGCGCTAAAAGGAAGAACATCGGCCAGATCATGCTGGGCTTCGGCATCCTGTTTACCGGCATGAGCCTGATGGACACCGGTGTGGCTCCTCTGCGTGAGAGCGCCGTGTTCCAGAATCTGTTCGTTACCATGACGAATCCCGTTCTGGGCATTCTGGTGGGCGTGGTGGTCACGGTGATCATCCAGTCCTCCTCGGCATCGGTGGGTATCCTGCAGGCACTGTCCAGCACGGGTCTGGTCACCTTCAGCTCTGCCATCCCCATTATTCTGGGCGCACACATCGGCACGGCCTTTACGCCGCTGCTCACCATTGGCGGCTCCTCCAAGGACGGCAAGCGCGCTGCACTGATCCATCTGTACTTCAACATCATTGGCAGCGTGATCCTGCTGGCGCTGGTGTATGCGGTGCAGTTTACCGTTGGCATCCCCATGTGGAACGACGTGATGAACAAGAGCACCATCGCAAACATCCACACCCTTTCCAGCGTGTGCGCCATGCTGCTGTTCCTGCCCTGCAGCGGTGTGCTGTCCAAGCTGGCACTACTCACTGTGCCGGACAGCGCCGAGGAAGCACAGGAGCTGAGCATGCCGGTGCTGGATGAACGTCTGTTCAAAAGCCCGGCTGTGGCCCTGCAGCAGGCTAAGAGCGCTGTGATCAAGATGTCCCGCCGTGCTGCCCGCAATGTGAATCTGGCTGCACCGCTGCTGCTGAAGATGGACGAGGATACCGTCAGCGCCATCCGGGTGCGTGAAAACCTGATCGACCGCATGGAGGTGGCAATCTCCAACTATCTGATCAAGATGACCGATCAGGAGCTGGGCGACGATGAGAGCCACACTGTGACCGAACTGCTGAATTTTGTTACCGAGTTCGAGCGCATCGGCGACTATGCGGTGAACATTATGGAAAAGGCAGAAGAACTGCAGGAAAAGGAAGCGTCCTTCAGTGAAAACGCCACCAAGGAGCTGCAGCTGCTGGAGAATGCGCTGAACCGCATCCTGAACCTGACCAACGATGCCTTTGAAAACAGCGATATGCGTCTGGCGGCTCAGGTGGAACCGCTGGAGGAAGTGATCGATGTGATGGCGGAGCGCCTGCGCGACCAGCACATCCTGCGCCTGAAGGACGGCGTGTGCTCCATTGATACGGGTGTCGTGTTCCTGGATGTGCTGAACAATGCAGAGCGCATCTCGGATCACTGCTCCAACGTTGCTGCCCGCCTGATCGGCATGGATGCCGGCGAGGACTACGACTCCCACACCCTCAAGAGCATCATGCACCACAACCCCACCAAGGACTACATGCTGGAATACGAGGAGTGCCGCAAGGCCTACCTTGTTCCGCTGGAAGAAATGGAAGCCTGAAACTAAGAAAAACCTCCGGGACGCTTTTCCCGGAGGTTTTTTGCGTTAAAAATCAAGCACTTTTGGGCAAGGAGACAATGACCCAGCGGTGCGGCCCGTGAAAGCCGTCTACCTTGGCGGCTTTGCTGCAGGTGCCGGGGCTGGGCGGGCCGAGGTGGATACCGCGGTCCAGCTGCTTGCCGCAAAGACGGCACTGGTAATGGAGGGTGATCTGTTCTGACATGAGGAAGCACTTCCTTTTATGATCGCTGCAGGCGGTTAAAAAACTTTACTTCTATTATCATTATATAATTTTTACATCGGGATGTCAATAAAAATAATCAGTAAAAGTAGATAAAAATTGAGCATTCTGCACTCAATCGCCCAGATCTTCCAGCAGCAGGTCCAGTTCCCGTTCGCTGTACACGGTCACACCGCGCTTGATGCGCACGGCATCGTTCTCCGGCAGAAGATTGGTGTAGATGCCGGTGACGGTAACAAGCACATCCGGCTGGCCATTGGTGCCGCAGCGGTAAACGGCCACACGCCCGCCTTTGTCGCACAGGCGGTAGCTCTGGGCAGCAAGCTCCGGCATGGCCTGTGCGGCAAGGTCTGCTGCGGAGGAAGGCGGTGCTTCGCTGCCGGGATCGGGCACCGGAAGGCTGAGCTTGGGCAGGGCCATCCAGAACAGGCTGAACACGATGGTGAATACGCACAGCCCGTAGAACAGGCAGGTGCACAGTTTGCGCATGGAGAAACACGCTCCTTTCCGGCTGAAGTATGCCCCAAAACAGGGGGGCACAGTCAATTTTCACACGGGAATGCTGTACTTTGTCCGGCAGATTGTGTTATACTACAGATGATTAGACCTATCAGGGCCGAAGATTGGTTCTTGCCCGCGTTCTGTGCACGTGCTATAATATGGTATTGCGTGCAGTTCTGTGCGCTTTGATGGAAAAGTACCAGCGCATGGCGCTGAAAAAGCAGCCTGAATGTTAGGAGGCGATTTCTATCTCCGATATGAGAAAGATCAACCGTGCCGGTGAGGGGCATTCCCCGGCACCGGCGGGGCGGAAGGTAAATGTGAGCAACAGCCGCCGGGAGTCCCAGCTGGGACCCAAACACGGCCGGGAACCCAAAGAACCAAAGGAACCCTGTGAAAAGGGCAGACATCCCATTCTGCGCTTCATTGGCCGAACCATTGCTACACTGATCTGTCTGGGCATCATGGCAGGCAGTCTGGTGGCAGTGGGTGCTGTATATTACGTGGTGCAGGCTACCGCCAACGACGGCGACCTGCTGGATCTGGACAACATTGAGCTGAGCCAGTCCAGTGTGGTGATGGCTACCGACCCGGACACCGGTGCACAGGTGGAGTATGCCACGCTGCGCTCTTCCAACAGCCACCGCGTGTGGGCGGATCTGGAGCAGATCCCCACGAACCTGCAGTATGCGTTCATCTGCACCGAGGATAAGGACTTTTACAACGAGCCCGGCGTCAACTTCAAGCGCACCATCGGCGCAATGGTCAACGAATACCTGCTGCCCATCTACAGCTCCAAGCAAGGTGCATCCACGCTGGAGCAGCAGCTGATCAAGAACCTGACCGACGACAAGAGCGCCAGCGGCATTGAAGGCGCACTGCGCAAGCTGCGCGAGATCTACCGCGCCCTCTGCCTGAGCCGCAGCTATTCCAAGGAGACCATTCTGGAAGCGTACCTGAACACCATCAGCTTTACCGGCACCATTCAGGGCGTGCAGACTGCGGCCAACGAATACTTTAATAAGGATGTCAGCCAGCTGACCCTGTGGGAGTGTGCGACCATTGCGTCCATCACCAAAAACCCCACCAACTATAACCCCTACACCAACCCCGAAAACCTGATCAACCGCCGTAACTTCCTCATGTACAACATGTGGCAGCAGGGCGTGATCAGCGAAGAGGACTACCGCAACGCAGCGGCCCAGCCGCTGGTACTGGCCGAGGAAGAGGATACTAAGAAGAATTCTTCCGTTACCTCTTACTTTACCGATGCACTGTTCACCGAGCTGGTGCAGGACATCATGGACAAGGAAAACATTTCGGAATCCGAGGCACAGAAGCTGCTGTACACCGGCGGCTTTACCGTTGAGTCGACTGTGAACACCAAGGTGCAGTCCGCCATGGAAAACCTGATGCTCAACACGGATGATGCCTACTTCCCGGCCGGCTGGCATGAGGAAGAGGTGACCTCCATCTCGGACGACGATGTACAGGTGATGAACGAGGACGGTACGCCCAAGACCCGCACCGGCGACGACGGTACCGTTTACTATTACCGCAATGTGCGTACTCAGGCAGCCATGGTCACGCTGGACTATGACGGCAATGTGATCGCCATTGTGGGTGGTCTGGGCGAAAAGAACAAGAGCCTCTCGCTGAACCGTGCCTACAGTGTCACTCGTCAGACGGGTTCTACCATCAAGCCTATCGGTGCGTATGCACTGGGTGTAGAGTATGGTCTGGTGAACTGGTCCACCATGCTCAACAACTCGCCCTTGTATCAGAAGCAGGATATGGTGATCCGCGATGAAGATTACTGCCGCAAGAACGGCCTGATGGGCCTTTCCGACAAGCAGCTGCGCGCTTATCCCAACGCATGGCGCAGCTGGCCCCGCAACTATGGCGGCAACTACGGCGACAACAGTGATGTGCCGCTGTGGAACGGTCTGGCCCGCTCGCTGAACACCATTGCGGTGCGTGTGGGTGATCTGGTGGGCGCAAGCAACATCTTCAATTTTGTGTACAACACCCTGCAGCTGAACACGCTGGACCCGGTAAACGATGTGGGTCTGGCGCAGATGGTCATGGGCAGTCAGACCCATGGCGTTACGCCCACGGCGCTGGCAGCTGCGTTCCAGATCTTCTACGATGGCCAGTACACCACCCCGCACCTGTATACCCGCGTGCTGGACCGTGACGGCAATATCTATCTGGAAAACAACTCCACCAGCTATCAGGCCCTGACCCCGGATACCGCTTATGTGATGAACCGCCTGCTGAAGAACGTTCTGTACTCCAGCGTGGGCACCGCCGGCGGCCGCTACCCCAACTCCAACGGCATGGAAGCCTTTGGCAAGACCGGTACCGCCAGCGACGAAAAGGATCTGTGGTTCGTGGGCGGCACGCCGTACTACGTTACCGCCGTGTGGTGGGGCTACGATGCACCCTATGATATGACCAAGACGCTGGGTAAGCAGCAGGCCAAGACCCGTACCTGTGTTATGGCGTGGAAGGCCCTGATGGAACAGGTGCAGGCAGACCTGCCGTATAAGGCATTTCCGACCTCTGCCGGTGTGGTGGAGCGCCGCTACTGCACCCAGAGCGGCCTGCTGGCAGGCGGCTCCTGCCCCAGCACCGCCGTGGGCTACTACCGCGCCGATGATCTGCCTGGTACCTGCAACTACTCCCATGCAGCAGCTCCTGCAGCGGCTGCACCTGTGGAGACTGCGGCACCGGAGCAGGCTGTCATTCCTGCGGATACAGGTAATCAGGATACAGACTGATCTGTAGCCATATGAAGGACAAAAGGCGTACTATCGGCACCGGCGCGGGGTGAATCCGGCAAGGAAATACCGCGCTTGCCGCAGCAAAACTGGATAATCTGACAAAAACGCATCCGACCTCTTGCATTGCAGGGGGCCGGATGCTATTATATTCACTGCAAGAACACTTGTGTTTGTGAGGTGAACAAGTTGGAACGCCGCTTTTATCTGGTAGATGCGCAGGTGCTGCCTGAGGTTTTTCTCAAGGTGGTACGCGCCAAGGAACTTCTGGCCAGCGGGGAGGCACGCAGCATTTCCGCTGCCACCCGCGCAGTCGATCTTTCGCGCAGCGCTTTTTATAAGTATAAGGACTGCATTTTTGACTCCGAGAATGGCCGTGAGGTGATCACCGTCATGGCTACTCTGCGGGACGAGACCGGTGCACTGCAGAGCCTGCTGGCCGGCATCAGCGCCGCAGGTGCAAGCATTGTGACCATCAACCAGTCCACACCGGAAAACGGTGCCGCACTGGTGGCAGTCACCATCCGCACCGATACCATGCAGATGACCCCCGAAGAGCTGACCGAAAAACTTTCGCGTCAGCGTATGGTGGTAGGCGTGCACTGCGGGTACAATCTGTAAGCAGTAAGCAGTCTTCAGAAAACGAGGGAGAACAACAATGGCTAAAATTGCAATTCTGGGCTTTGGCACGGTGGGCAGCGGCGTGTACGAGGTACTGTGCCGCAACGCTGCGGGTGTCTCCCGCCGTGCAGGTGAGCCGGTGGAGGTCAAGTACATCCTTGACCCGAAGGATTTTTCAAACCATCCGGATGCACACCTGTTTATAAAGAACTTCGATACCATTCTGGAAGACCCGGAGATCAAGGTGGTGGTGGAGACCATCGGCGGCACCCGCTTTGCGTATCCGTATGTAAAGGCCTGCCTTGAGAGCGGCCGCAGCGTATGCACTTCCAACAAGGAGATGGTGGCCACCTACGGCGCAGAGCTGCTGGGCCTTGCCAAAGAGCACGGCTGTGCCTTCCTGTTCGAGGCTTCTGTGGGCGGCGGTACGCCCATCATTACCCCGATGCACCAGTGTCTGGCGGCAAACGTCATCACCGAGGTGGAGGGCATCGTGAATGGCACCACCAACTTCATGCTCACCAAGATGGTGCGCGAAAATCTGGGCTTTGACGATGCGCTGAAGATCGCGCAAGAGCTGGGCTACGCCGAGACGAAGGACCCCAGCGACGATGTGGACGGCCGTGATGCCTGCCGCAAGATCGCCATTCTGTCCTCGCTGGTGTGCGGCCATCAGATCTACCCCCAGAACATTCCCACCCGCGGCATCCGTGCCATTACCACGGCAGATGTGGAAGCGGCGGAAAAGCTGGGCTGTGTGATCAAGCTGATCGCATGGATGAAGCGCGGCAAGGACGGCAGCGTGGCTGCCGGTGTGGAGCCGTGTCTGGTGCCCAAGGCAAACCAGCTGGCCAGCGTGGACGATGTGTTCAATGCAGTGCTGGTCAAGGGCGATATGCTGGGCGATGTGGTGTTCTACGGCAAGGGCGCAGGCAAGCTGCCCACCGCCAGCGCCGTGGTGGCCGACGTTGTGGATGCCCTGAAGCATGGCTCCAAGGTGCACGACAGCCTGTTCTGGCAGCCTGCTGAGCCGGTGGAGGGAATGCTCACCGACCCGGCTCCTGCTGCATATTATGTGCGTGTAGCAGGCATTGCTCCGGCGGTGGTGGAAGCCATCTACGGCTATGGCAGGGTGGTGGACGAACGCTACGAAGGCTGCGCTTACTTTGTGGAGCGCGCCGACGAAAAGGCACTGGCCGAAGCAGCCCGCAAGGTGGAAGCCGTGGGCGGCAGCGTGAAGCTGGTGCTCAAGCGTCTGCCGGAAGAAAACTGATAACGGAATAAGGAAAGGTGCGGCAGCTATGAAGATCAAGGTTTCTGTCCCGGCCACCAGTGCAAACATCGGCTCCGGCTTTGATGCGCTGGGTCTGGCGGTGACGCTGTATAATACGGTCACCTTTGAAGAGAGCGAAGTGCTGGATATCTCGTCTGCGGACGGTACCCGCATCCCGCGCGGTGAATCGAACCTCGTGTACCGTTCGGCAAAGGGGCTGTTTGAGAAGGTGGGCAAGCAGATCCCGCCCCTCAAGATCACCCAGACGAATCCCATCCCCATGGCGCGCGGCCTTGGTTCTTCCTCGGCCTGCATCATTGCGGGACTGCTGGGTGCCAACCGGATGCTGGGCGATGTGCTCAACACGCAGGAGCTGCTCACGCTGGCCACCTCCATTGAGGGCCACCCGGATAACGTGGCCCCGGCTCTTCTGGGCGGCCTGACCAGCAGCGTGTTCGAGGATGGCAAGGTGTACTCGGTCAAGCGCAATGTGGATGAAACGCTGTGCTTTGCCGCCATCGTGCCGGACTACAAGCTGCTGACGGAAGCCGCTCGTGCGGCCCTGCCCAAAGAGGTCTCCCACAAGGACGCGGTATATAATCTTTCGCGCGCTGCGCTGGTGCCCGCCGCCTTCTGCGAGGGCAGACACGACCTGCTGGCCATTGCCACCGAGGATAAGCTGCACCAGCCCTACCGTATGCCGCTGATGCCCGGATCCAAGGAAGTGTTCGATATGGCACGCCTGTGCGGTGCAAAGGCTGTTTACGTTTCCGGTGCGGGCAGCACCGTGATGGCCGTAGCGGAAAAGGCGGAGGCCGAAAAGTTCTATTCCAAGCTGGAAAAGGGTCTGGAGCTGCTGGAAGGTCTGGACGGATGTGAAGCATTTACATTGCTGCGTTTGGATGCCGATAACACCGGCGCAACGGTGGAATGATAAATGGGTAAGGGAAGTGCAAGGCGCTGCTGACCGCTTCCGCCCGGTGTACCCCCTTTTGACAAAGGGACAAAAAGAGGAGAGTGACAAGATATGGCGTTGATCGTACAGAAGTTCGGCGGTTCTTCGGTGAAGGACCGTGACCGTATCTTCAACGTGGCACGCATTGTGGCAAACACCCACAACGCGGGCAATGACGTAGTTGTGGTGGTGTCCGCTCAGGGCGATACCACCGATGACCTGATCGCCAAGGCTGGGGAGATCACCCACAACCCTTCGGCCCGTGAAATGGATATGCTGCTGGCTAGCGGCGAGCAGATCAGCATTTCGCTGCTGGCCATGGCACTGAATGAGCTGGGCTGCCATGCCATCAGCCTGACCGGCTGGCAGGCTGGCTTCCGCACCGACCGCGCCTATACCAAGGCGCGCATCACTCGCTTGGAGACAGAGCGCATCTCTTCTGAGCTGGAGCGCAACCGTGTGGTCGTTGTGGCGGGCTTCCAGGGCCTGAACAAGATGGATGACATCACCACTCTGGGCCGCGGCGGCTCCGACACCAGCGCTGTTGCCATTGCAGCAGCCCTGCACGCAGACCGCTGCCAGATCTTTACCGATGTGGAAGGCGTTTACACGGCCGACCCGCGCAAGGTGCGCAACACCCGCAAGCTGGACGAGATCACCTTTGACGAGATGCTGGAGCTGGCATCTCTGGGTGCACAGGTGCTGAACAACCGCAGCGTGGAGCTGGCCAAAAAGTATAATGTGGAGCTGGAGGTGCTCTCCAGCCTGAATCCCGTGCCCGGTACGGTGGTCAAGGAGGTTACAAAAGACATGGAAGGTATGCTGATCAAGGGTGTCGCAAAAGACACTGATGTTGCTGTTATCACGATTCTGAACGTTCCCGATGAGCCGGGCATGAGCTTCAAGATCTTCGGTCTGCTGGCCCAGAAGAACATCAACGTGGACATCATCCTGCAGTCCACCGGCCGTGACGGCAAGAAGGATATCAGCTTTACCTGCTCTGAGGGCGAAGCCGATCTGGCCATGCGCGTGCTGAAGGAGAGCGCACACTTCAACGATGTGAGCGTGGACACCACCTGCGCCAAGGTCTCCATTGTGGGTGCCGGTATGCAGAGCCACAGCGGCGTTGCTTCCAAGATGTTTGAGGCACTGTCCAACAACAACATCAACATCAAGATGATCTCCACCAGCGAGATCAAGATCTCCTGCATCATCAACCGCGACGATGCCGACAAGGCTGTTTCTGCGATCCACGATATGCTGTTTGATTAAATAAAAATATAGGAATGCCGCATCGCCTTTTAGGTGGTGCGGCATTTTTGCGTGGAAAACTCCTCCAGTCGCCTGCGGCGACAGCCCCCTCTGAGAGGGGGCCTTTGACAGAACGGGAAACTTTTCTGTTTCGCCAGAGCCTCCCTCATTGAGGGAGGTGGATGCGAGCGTGCGAGCAGACGGAAGGAGTTTTTTCGGTCATACTTATTTTACACTTCCGGCGTTTACACAAAATGCAAAGGGGTGTATAATATACACTGTATCTGTGCGGCGCAGTGCGCTGCAAATTCTGCAAAAGGAGCTGCAACGCACCATGGAACCGACTGATAGAAATGCTGCAAAGCCCCGCCTGACCCGCGCTCAGTGGAAGCGCCGCAAGCGGCTGCGGCTGGCCCGCAATTGGGCCATTCTCATTCTCGTCTGCGCCGCCATTGTGGCGCTTATGACCAAAGGCATCCTCTGGCTGCTGCCAAAGGTGAACGCCATGCTTGCAGGGCCGCAGAGCTTTGATGCGGCCAGCTACGATGGCACCGGCTATAGCTTTGATGCTGACGATGAGCGCTTTGTGCTGGTGAACACCAATCTGCCTTTTGCCGAGGAACCCTCTCCGGCCCTTGCCGATGCCGATGAAGCCAGCGGTATCCAACTGGAAGCCGAAGCAGCTGCAGCCTACCAGAAAATGGCTGCGGCTGCGGCCGAGGACGGCATTGCACTGGTGCTGACGGCAGGCTATCAGGACGCAGATGCCCGCAGCGCGGCCTATGAGACGCAGAAGCAGCAGTATCTGGAAAAGGGCAAAACCGAGGAAGAAGCCGCCAGCCTTGCGGCAGATATCCAGCCGCCTGCGGAATGCAATGATCACGGCACCGGCTATGCGGCGGATATCCTCAGTACGGACTACCCGACCCGTGATACCGGCTTTGATACGACCCGCGCCTACGAGTGGCTCACCGCCTACGCCGCCGAATACGGCTTCATCCTGCGCTATCCGCAGGACAGGCAGGCTGCTACCGGCGTGGTGTTTGAGCCGTGGCACTGGCGGTATGTGGGCGTTGAAAATGCCCTTGCCATCCGTGCCAGCGGCCTGAGTCTGGAAGAATTTCTTGCCTTGCAGAAGGCATCATAAAAATAAAAGCTCCCTGTGAAAGCAGGGCGGAGGAACAAATTGGAACGTACTCTCATTGCGCCGGGTGTGCATCTTTCCTGTGACCCGGCGGAAAAATTCAACCGCTGCCGCATCAGCGTCCACTTTGCCTTTCCGGCAAAGCGGGAAACGGCCACAGCACATGCGCTGCTGCCGCTGGTGCTGGAGCGCGGCTATGCCGACTGCCCGGATATGACCCGCCTGACCAAAAAGCTGGCCAAGCTCTACGGTGCAGACCTCACAGTGGATGCCCGGCCCATGGGCTGTAGCCACAACCTGTGTGTTAGTGTTACCGGCATCAAGGATCAGTTTGCGCTGGAAGGGGAGACCCTTACAAGGGAATATGCATCCATTGCACTGGGTGCGGCCTTTCACCCGTATTTTGTGGGCGGCACTTTTGATCCGGAAGCCGTGGGCATTGAAAAGCAGATGCTGAAAAAGGCGCTGGAAGATGAGATCAACGATAAGCGCCTTTACTGCCTGCATCAGGCCAACCGGGAATTCTTTGGCGACAGCCCGGCGGGTGTGCGGCAGGAGGGCTATCTGGAAGAGGTGGAAGGCCTGACACCGGAACAGCTTACCGCAGCCTATTACGAGATGCTGCGCACCGCCAACATTGAACTGCTCGTGCTGGGCTGCACGGCAGAGCAGACCGCTGCGGTAAAGGATGCACTGCTGGCAGAGCTTGCGGCAATTGACCGCGCACCGCTGCCGCTGGCGGAAAACATTGCCATGCCCCGCCGGGAACCGGTGCACAAAACCGAAACCTATGATATGGTGCAGGCGAAGCTCTGTATGCTGTTCACGCTGGGCGAACCCATGCGCACCGAACAGCTGGCTGCTGTGCGCCTTGCCATGGCGCTGTACGGCGGCAGTGTGACCAGCCGCCTGTTCCTGAATGTGCGCGAGCGTGACCACCTGTGCTACTACTGCTCGTCCTCGTTCCAGAGCTTTACCGGAAGCATGGCTGTGAACAGCGGCGTGGAGCACGCCGACGCAGCCCGGGCAGAGCAGGCCATCTTGAAGGAACTGGCCGACCTGTGCGATGGCCCCATCACCGACGATGAATTTGAGGACTGCCGTCGGGGTCTGCTGAGCGGGATGCAGGGGGTAGAGGATACCTTGGGCGGCATCGAGACATGGTATTACATTGAAGTGCTGCGCGGCGGCGACCCGGCCAAGGTGCAGACACCCGCCGAAGCCCGCGCCGCTCTGCAGGCCGTGACCAAGGACGACGTGCGCGCCATCCTGCGCAAACTGACCCTCTCGGTCAGCTATCTGCTCACAAAGGAGGTGGCCGCTCATGCCGCAGAATAACCAGACCCTGCTGGAAAAGACCGTGGCTGACCAGTGGCAGACCCTGCCCTCCGGACTGACCGTTATCGTGCGGCCCATGCCGGGCTATTCCAGCACCCATGTCATTTTTGCTACCCGCTTTGGCTCCATTGACCGGGATTTCCGGCTGGACGGCAAAGAGGTGCATCTGCCTGCAGGCGTGGCACACTTCCTCGAGCACAAGATGTTTGAAGATCAGGACGGCGATGCCTTTGCAAAGTATGCCAAGACCGGTGCCAATGCCAACGCATTTACCAGCTTTGACCGCACCTGCTACCTGTTCACTGCGACCCAACAGCTGGACGAAAGCTTGGATGTGCTGCTGGGCATGGTGACTCATCCGTACTTTACCGAGCAGACCATCGCCAAGGAGCAGGGCATCATCGGGCAGGAGATCAAAATGTACGATGACAGCCCGGACTGGCGGCTCATCACCGGCCTGTTCGAGTGCTTGTACCACGAGCATCCCATCCGCAGCGATATCGCGGGCACGGTGGAGAGCATTGCTGAGATCACGCCGGAGATGCTTTACGACAGCTGCAAAGCCTTCTATGCACCGGGCAATATGGTGCTGGCGGCTGCCGGCGACACTACCATGGAGCAGATCCTGGCTGCCTGTGAGCGCCACGGCCTGATGAGACCGCGCAGCACCGAAAGAGTGCAGCGGCTGTGGAAGCCGGAACCCATGACGCTGGCGGCAGCCCATAAGACCCTGAAAATGCCGGTGTCCAAGCCCTGCTTCGGCGTGGGCTTCAAGGAGAAGCCGTTGCCCCCGAACGATCTGCGCACTGAAGCGCTGTATGATCTGATCCTGAGCTGCATCACAGGCGGCATGTCGCCGCTGTACCGCCGTCTGTACGACGGAGGCCTTGTGAACCCCGGCTTTGGCGGGGAAGTGCTGCGGGTGGACGGCTGCTGCTGCATCCTGTTCACCGGCGAGAGCGATGCCCCCGATGCCGTGAAGCAGATGCTTCTGGACGAGATCGCCCGCATCCGTGCCGCGGGTGTGGACCGGGAGATCTTTACCCTGTGCAAGAACGAAAAGTACGGCCAGCTGATCGAAAATCTGGAAAATGTGGAGGACTCGGCCAGCCAGATGGCAGACTTTGCCCTCTCCGGCCAGACGGTGGCGCAGCAGATCACCATGCTGGCAGGGCTGACTGCCGAGGATGCGGACGCTGCGCTGCAGCACATCCTCAGCACCGACCGCATGGCTGTGATGGATATTTTGCCAGATGGCACTGCGCCGCTGGCCGAGAACGAGGAGGAAGCAGAATGACAAATCTGGTGCAGTTCCCGGGGCTGGGCCTGAGCTTTGAGATCAACCGCGTGGCCCTTTCCATTGGCGGGTTCAATATTTACTGGTATGGCGTGTGCATTGCCTTTGGCATCTGTCTGGCGCTGGTATTTGCGTTCCGCCACAGCATCGAGTTCGGCGTGGACCCGGACAGCATGGTGGATGTGATCCTGATTGGCATCGTGCTGGGCATTGTCAGCGCCCGCGCCTACTATGTGGCCATGGCACCCTTTAAATACGAAAGCATCTGGGAGATGATCGCCATTCGGGATGGCGGCCTTGCCATCTACGGTGGCATCATCGGCGGCTTTCTGTTCGGTGGCTTGGCCTGCAAACGGCGGGGCGTGCCGGTGCTGCCCATGTTCGACCTGACCGCTATGGGCTTTCTGCTGGGACAGGGCTGCGGCCGCTGGGGCAACTTCTTCAATCAGGAGGCCTTTGGTTGCAACACCACCCTGCCGTGGGGCATGTTCAGCGAAACGACCCGCGCTTACCTGATGGGCAGCACAGTCACGGCCCAGAGCGGCGTGACCATTGACCCGAATCTGCCGGTGCATCCCACCTTCCTGTACGAAAGCATCTGGTGCTTCGTGGGCTTTCTCCTGCTGTTCCGTTACATTAAAAAGCGCAAGTTCAACGGTGACATTGCCCTGCGGTATATGATCTGGTACGGCGCGGGCCGCTTCTGGATCGAAGCCCTGCGCACCGACAGTCTGATGCTGGTGCCTTCCATTGGCCTGCGGGCATCCCAGCTGGTGGCAGGTATCGCTGTGGTAGTCGGTGTGGCTGCGGAAATTTACTTCACCCACAAGTTCAAGGACAAGCCCCTGATGGTAAAGCTGGCAATGACGGCGGACAACAAAGCCGCAGTCAATAAGCTGAGCAAAGAAAAAACTGTTATCGGTCTGATGACGGATGCAGATACTGAACTGCTGGCCTCCAGCCCGCGTAAGCTCTTCGTGGAGCGCACCGAAGCGTATAATGCCGAAGTAAAACGCACCATCGCGGAAAGCGGGAAGACGGAAAAATAAAAAATCCTTCGGAAAGAGGAAAATTCCTCTTGCATTTCCATCGTTTTTTTGCTATAATATTCTAGCCGCATGGTGTGGGCGCCTGAAATGGCCCAGTGTAAGGGCCTGCCTTTACGACCAGCGAGTACAACGAAAAGGAATGAACAAAATGTACGCAATCATTGTTACCGGCGGTAAGCAGTACCGCGTGGAGCAGGGCGACATCGTCTACATCGAAAAGCTGGACGTTGAGGCCGACTCCGAAGTGAAGTTTGATCAGGTTCTCGCTATTGGCGAGGAGGGTTCTGTGAAGGTTGGCGCTCCCGTTGTTGAGGGTGCTACCGTTACTGCCAAGGTCATCAAGAATGGCAAGGGCAAGAAGCTGAACATCATCACCTATCGCGCAAAGAAGCACAGTGCTCGCCGTATGGGCCATCGTCAGCCCTTCACCAAGGTTGAGATCACTGCGATCAACGGCTAAGGAGGTAAATTACAATGGCACATAAAAAGGGCGTAGGCAGCACCAAGAACGGCCGCGATTCCGCAGCACAGCGTCTGGGCACCAAGCGTGCAGACGGTCAGTTCGTTCTGGCCGGCAACATCCTGGTTCGTCAGCGTGGCACCCACATCATGCCGGGTGAGAACGTTGGCAAGGGCAGCGATGACACCCTGTTTGCTCTGGTGGACGGTACCGTCCGTTTCGAGCGCGTGGGTAAAGACGGCAAGAAGTGCAGCGTCAAGCAGTAACTTCTTTCGGATAACTGCAAAACGTAGAGAGCCGGACCCTCGTGGCCCGGCTCTTTTTGATGAAGAATTCTCTTTTTGACTGTCTGGCAGAAACTCCCCCAGTCGCCTGTGGCGACAGCCCCCTCGGGGAGGTGGCATCGTGCAGCGATGCCGGAAGGAGTTCCCGGCAAGGGAAGGGGAATAAACGAACATATAAAACTAAGGAGGGGCTGTATGGCAGCACAAACCAACTTTATCGACATCGCCACGATATGGCTCCACGCGGGCAAGGGCGGCGACGGTGCGGTGAGCTTTCACCGTGAAAAATTCGTGGCCGCTGGCGGCCCGGACGGCGGCGACGGCGGCCGCGGCGGCGATATCATCTTTGTGGTGGACGATCACCTGACCACCCTGATGGATTTCCGCTATAAGCGCAAGTATGTGGCCCCGGAGGGTGGCAAGGGCGGTGCAAGCCTGTGCCACGGCAAAAACGCGGAGAACCTTGTCATCAAGGTGCCGCTGGGCACCGTCATCAAGGACGCCGAGAGCGGCCTTGTCATTGCGGACCTGTCCGACCACACCCCAGTCACCATTGCAAAGGGTGGCCGCGGCGGCTACGGCAATGCGCATTTTGCCACTCCCACCCGACAGATCCCCAAGTTTGCAAAGCCCGGTATGCCCGGCGAAGACATTCAGGTGACGCTGGAGCTGAAGCTGATCGCCGATGTGGGTCTGATCGGCTTCCCCAATGTGGGTAAGTCCACCCTCATTTCCACCATCAGCGCAGCCAAGCCTAAGATCGCAAACTACCACTTCACCACGCTGGTGCCCACGCTGGGCGTTGTATCCGTGGCGGAGGGCGCAAGCTTTGTCTGCGCCGACATCCCCGGCCTGATCGAGGGTGCCAGCGAGGGCATCGGTCTGGGACATGACTTCCTGCGCCATGTGGAGCGCTGCCGCCTGCTGCTGCATGTGGTGGATGTTTCTGGCAGCGAGTGCCGTGAACCCATTGAGGATTTTGAAAAGATCAACGAGGAGCTGGCAAAGTTCAGCCCTGTGCTGGCTGAGCGCCCGCAGATCGTCATTGGCAACAAGTGCGATCTGGCCACCGAGGAGCAGATCGAAGCTTTCCGCAAGTATGTGGAGGGCAAGGGCTTGACCTTTGTGCCCATCTCTGCCGCTACGATGCAGGGCGTGAAGGAACTGCCGGGCCTCGTGTATAGCCGCCTGAAGGATATCCCGCCGGTGCCGGTGTTTGCTCCCGAGTACAAGAAGCCCGAACCCAAGGCCAACGACCGTGCGTTTGAGATCAAGCGCATGGAAGCCCATGTGTGGAGCGTGGAAGCCCCGTGGCTGGAATACATTCTGGCCGGCAGCAATGTGGACGACTACGAAAGCCTGCAGTTCTTCCAGCGTCAGCTGGGCGAGAGCGGCATTCTGGACGCTCTGGTGGCAAAGGGCGTGCAGGAGAACGACACCATTCTCATTGGCGATTACCAGTTCGATTATATCTTCTAAAGAAGAACCCTCTCCGTCAACGCTGCCGCGCTGCCACCTCTCCCGAAGGGCGAGGTTTCACGCATCTAAAAAGTACGTGCAATAAAAGCTCCCCCTTTCGGGGGAGCTGGCGAGCGGATGCGAGTCTGAGAGGGTTGGAGAATATTTATGAACGAACCTGAAAAGATCGACCCGCGGGAGCTTAGCCCCTTGGCGCTGGCCTTTGTGGGCGACAGCGTGCTGGAACTGCTGGTGCGACAGCGTCTGGTGGAGCATCACCGCCTGTCTGCCGGAAAGCTCAACGCAGAAAAGGTCAAATACGTCTCGGCCCGGGCACAGTTCCGGGAGGAACAGCTGCTGGAGCCGCTGTTCACTGAGGACGAACTGGCCGTGTTCAAGCGGGGCCGCAACGCCAGCAAGGCCAGCGTGGCAAAGCACGCTTCCCCGGAGGAATACCGTGCTTCCACCGGCTTCGAGTGCCTGCTGGGCTGGCTGTATCTGAACGGTCAGCTGGGCCGTGTGCACGAGCTGTTTGAAACACTGTGGCAGCAGTTCGACCCCAACGAGACCTGAGAAGTTGCTTTCATAATCATTGCACACCGCCTGAACGGTCTTTTTGCTGCCATACTGCGTTGCTCTTCCTTGCAATCCATCAGGATTGCTGCGGAAAACCGCCTTGTCTGGCGGCAAAAAGCCGCGCCCATTCGGCGCACCCTGACTATAAAAACAACTTCTGACGCGAAAGCCCGCTGCTTTCCGCACTGGAAAACAGTGCCGGAGGGCAGCGGGCTTTGCGATTTGAGAAAGATCAGAGGTTCGCGCCCGTGGTCCATCAGGCGCGAAGGGCAGCGTCAGCGGCTGTTTTTGGCGTTGCTGGAACGGCTGCTCGTGGAGTTCTTGGCGCTCTCATCGTCGGCACCCTTGGTGTACTGGTTGGGGTGCTTGTGCTCGTTGGTGGCGCTGTTGGTGGTCTGGTTGGACGTGCGGTTCGAGGTCTGATTCTTGCAGTTATTGCTGCGGTTTTCGGTTGCCATAGTGAATGATCTCCTTTCGGTTTTCCGTGCGGGGCGGTGTGCCCCTCACAAGACCTAGTTTGGCCGCAGACGGCGGCTTTATACATCCCACAGGAGGAATGCAGAATGCCCATGGAATATTTTGAACAGCGGGAGCGCGCTCTGCTGGGAGACCGGTTCGATGTCCTGTATGCAGCCCCGCAGGAAACGGCGGAGCGCGGCGTAACGGTGTCGGCCCTGCGCAGCTCACCGGAGCAGTTTGCCGCAAAAGCCGATTTCCCACTGGAAGCATCGCCCTTTTGCAAGGCGGCATTCGTGGTGCATCAGCCGGATGATTTGAAATTCCGGCCCGGGCGGCATCCGTACCACCATGCGGGCGTGTTCTACTCGCAGGAGCCGTCTGCGTCCTCGGCGGCACCGCTGCTGGGCGTGCAGCCCGGGATGCGTGTGCTGGACATGTGCGCCGCGCCCGGCGGCAAAAGCAGCCAGCTGGCGGCGGCGCTGCAGGGCCGGGGTGTGCTGGTGAGCAACGAATACGTTGCAGCTCGTGCGGATATCCTGAAAAGCAATCTGGAACGCATGGGCGTGCCCAATGCAGTGGTGCTCAATGAGACGCCCGCCCGCATTGCGGATGCGCTGCCGGAATTTTTTGACCGGGTGCTGGTGGACGCGCCCTGTTCCGGCGAGGGAATGTTCCGCAAGGAGCCGGTGGCCCGTCAGCAGCACTGTGAAGCGCTGGTGAAGCAGTGTGCTGAGCTGGGTGCAGAAATTCTGGACTGTGCAGCCGCTGTGCTGGCCCCGGGCGGGCAGCTGGTGTATTCCACCTGCACCTTTGCACCCGAGGAGGACGAGGGACAGGTGGCGGCATTCCTGCAGCGCCACCCGGAGTTCACCCTTGCGGATGCGCTTGGCAATGTGGACTACACCTTTGGCAGTGAGGGCGAAGCCAACCGCACCGGCGGCCTGCCGCTGGATGTGAGCAAGGTGCGCCGTATCTGGCCCTGTCAGGGCGGCGAGGGCCACTTTATGGCCCGGCTCGTCAAAGCTGGCACTCCGCGCGTTCTGCCCGCAGAGGGCGAGTACACTGCCGAAGAACAGCTCTGGCTGGCAGCAGCGGAAGCTGCGGGCAAAAAGGCCAAGGGGAAGGGCGGCAAGCCTGCCAAGACCCCGGATGCCCGCAGTGCCCGCCGCGAGAATGCCCGTGCCTGCCGGGAAGCGGTGCAGGGTGACAAGCGTAGCCGCGAAGCACAGGCAGGGGAGACAAGTCCTGCCCAGAGCCTTGCAGCATGGCACGCGTTTGCCGGGCAGTATTTCCCGGCGCTGGTTGACCGCCCGGCTGTGGTGCACGGCGGCGGTGTGCTGCTGCCGGTGCCGTTCCCGCAGACGAACCTGCATGTGCTGCGGGCGGGCGTATTTGTGGGCAGCGTGCAGAAAGGCCGCTTTGTACCGGAGCACCATCTGTTCACGGCATTTGGCGCACAGTGCGTAAACCGCGAAGAACTCACCCTTGATGACCCGCGCTGCGTGGAGTATCTTTCCGGCCGTGAGGTGGAAGCCCGCATCGCTGCTGACGGCTGGTGCTGCGTGACGGTGGACGGCTGGCCGCTGGGCGGCGGCAAGGTGTCCGGCGGGCGGGTGAAAAACCATTATCCCAAGGCGCTGCGGCTGCTGTGAACGGGCAGAAAAAGCGCATTTTTCCGCGCAGAATGCTGAAAACCGGGCGGATAAGGCTTGAACGCTCTGCCCGGTTGTGCTACAATAATAGAGTTAGATTTTGTGTGCTGCCACAATGCGGGCGACCACAGCCCGTCTGCCCGCAGGCGGAGATTTGAGAATATACAGGAGGCTCTTTCCCATGTCTGGACATAGCAAATGGAACAATATTAAGCGCAAGAAGGAAAAGACCGATGGCGCAAAGGCAAAGGTCTTTACCAAGATCGGCCGTGAGATCAGCGTTGCCGTGCGTACCGGCGGCCCGAACCCTGCTTCCAACAGCAAGCTGGCTGACCTGATCGCCAAGGCAAAGCGCATGAGCGTGCCCAACGATAACATCCAGCGCATCATCAAGAAGGCTGAGGGCGGCGATAAGACCGAGTACGAAGCAATCACCTACGAAGGCTACGGCCCCGGCGGCGTTGCTGTCATGGTGGAGACCCTGACTGACAACCGCAACCGTACCGCTGCCGACCTGCGCCACTACTTCGACAAGAACGGCGGCAATCTGGGTGCTATGGGCTGCGTGGGCTTCCTGTTCAGCCAGAAGGGTGTCATTGATATCTCTCTGGAAGATAAGGATGCCGACGAGGCTATGATGGATGCTCTGGATGCTGGTGCCGAGGACTTCGATGCCAGCGAGGATGCAGCCGAGATCACCACCGATCCCGAGAACTATTCTGCTGTGGTCAAGGCCATGGAGGAGAAGGGCTACGAGATCCTCTCCGACGATCTGGCCATGGTGCCCATGACCACCACCCGCCTGACCGACCCCGACCAGCTGAAGCTGATGGGCAAGCTGCTGGATGCGCTGGAAGACAATGATGATGTCCAGAACGTCTGGCACAGCCTGGAGAACGAAGAGGATCTGCCGGAATAACCTTCCGCAAGGCTCTTTGCTCCTGAAATAAGACGATAAAAAGCCGCTTTTTGTGCTAATTGGCACGAAAGGCGGCTTTTTTGTGCTGTGTTACGGGACTGAAAACGGCTTGGAATCTCCACTGAACAATAAAAATCCCCCGTCGGCAAGGCATACCGGCGGGGGAAAGGGGGAGAGCGTTTTTTAATAGATTATTGCACGCTTGCAAGGAACCGTACAAAGCCTGCGCGGCCAGCCTCGTCCATTTTATAGACACCGGCATCGGCCAATACCTGAGCGAACACATGGCCCACCTCGTCCTGCAGGATGAGGTGCACGGTGTCGCCGTTCAGTTCCGGGTGGCGGGCAAGAATATCCTCGGCCCACTCGGCGTGCTTCTGCAGTTCTTCCGGGTACTGGCTCACCGGGGTGCGGGCTACCAGTGCATCGGCCAGCTCAAACAGTTCCTTTTTCAGGCGGCTGGGCAGCACGGCAAGGCCCATGACCTCGATCAGGCCGATGTTTTCCTTTTTGATGTGATGCAGCTTTGCATGGGGATGGAACACGCCCAGCGGATGCTCCGGGGTGGTGATGTTGTTGCGCAGCACCAGATCCAGCTGATACTTGCCGTCCCGCATCCGGGCAATGGGGGTGATGGTGTTATGTGGCTCGCCGTCGGTCTCGGCAAAGATGAAGCATTTTTCGTCCGAGTAGCCGCGCCATGCGGTCAGAATTTTATCGGCCAGCTCCACAAGACGGGCATCATCCTCGCTGGTCAGGCGGATGCAGCTCATGGGCCAGTGCACGATACCGGCATCCACATCCTCAAAACCGGGGAAGACCCACTTCTTCTCGACGGGAGCCTTTGCCATAGCGAATTCATAGTGGCCGCCCTGGAAATGGTCGTGGCTGAGAATGCTGCCGCCCACGATGGGCAGGTCGGCGTTGCTGCCCACGAAATAGTGGGGGAACAGGCCCACGAAATCCAGCAGCTTGCGGAAGGTAGCACGCTCGATCTTCATGGGAGTGTGCTGGTTGTTGAACACGATGCAGTGCTCGTTGTAGTAGACGTAGGGGCTGTACTGCAGGTTCCAAGCGCTGTCGTTGATGGTGAGAGGGATGATGCGGTGATTCTCGCGGGCGGGGTGGTTCATGCGGCCTGCATAGCCTTCGTTCTCGGCGCAAAGCTGGCACTTGGGGTAGGCGCTCTGGGGAGCTAGTTTGGCGGCGGCAATGGCCTTGGGGTCTTTTTCGGGCTTCGAGAGGTTGATGGTGATATCCAGATCGCCGTAGGGGGTCTTGGTGACCCATTTCAGGTCGCGTTTGATGCGGTAGCGGCGGATATAATCGGTGTCCTGACTGAATTTATAGAACCAGTCGGTTGCGGCCTGCGGGCCTTCGCTTTCGTAGCGTTCCTCGAAATTGGCGCGCACGATGCTGGGCCGCGGGGTCAATACGCCCATGAGCTTTGTGTCGAACAGGTCGCGGGCGGTGGAGTTGTCCTCGCACACACCGCGGGCAACGGCATCATCTACCAGCGTTTTGAGGATGCTTTCCAGATCGGTATAGCACACCTCGCCCTCCGGCGCGGTAAAGTCGTCCAGCTGCATGGTCATAAGCAGCTGGTTGCGGATGTAAATTTCATCATCGGGCAGGATAAGGCCGGTGTCAAGCCCGTAATTCACGAGCTGCTGAATGGCGGTAGAAATCACAGGACTGCGCCTCCTTCCGGGCGGATGTTCAGCACATGGCAGCGGCCCTCACCAAGGATGGCTTCCATGTGGGCCTTGAAGTCGGCCAGCATTTCCACCGGCACAAAGGCCTGAGCCGTACCGGCAAAGCCGCCGCCGTGCACGCGCACAGCGCCCTTGCCGTTCAGATAATGCTTGGCAGCTGCAATGGTCACGCCCATCTCCTGATGCTCCTTGTAACCGGCGGGGATCACGTTCTGCAGGTATTCCCAGCTGCTGTGGCCGGACTCGTTGACCAGACGCAGGAAAGTGTCAAAATCGCCCTCGCGCAGGGCAGCTACCTGTTTTGCCACGCGGTCGTTATCGGCATAGATATGGAAGGCGCGCAGCACGGCACGGTCGCCGCACTGCTTGCGGCACTCCGGAAGCTTTGCAAGGAAGGTCTCAAACGGCACATCCCGCAGCACTTCGCCGCCGCACACAGCAGCCACGGCGCGGCACTCGGCGGGCACAGCGGCATATTCGTCGGTCAGGTCGGCATGATCTGCGCAGGAATCCAGAATGCACAGGGCAAGGCCTGCCTTGGAGAAATCCACGGCCACCGGCTCCACATCCGGGTGGGCAGGGTCCGCAAAATCAATGGTAATAATGTTGCCAACGCTGGAAGCCATCTGATCCATCAGGCCGCAGGGCTTGCCAAAGTAGACGTTCTCTGCCCACTGGCCGATCTGCGCGATCTCGATGGGGGAGACTTTATCGGTCATGAAGCAGTCATTCAGGATCACGCCGATCAGCACTTCAAAGGCGGCGGAGGAAGAAACGCCGCTGCCCTTGGGTACGTTGGAGGAAATGTACACATCCAGACCGGCCAGCTTTGCGCCGCGCTGACGGAAGGCTTCGCATTCGCCGCGCAGCAGAGAGAGGGTAGTGTTTTCCTCTTCCTTGCGGGCAGCAAGGTCATCAAGGCCGATCACACACAGGTCGTAGCCTTCGCTCTGCACGCGCAGCTGGTTCAGGGTGTTGGGCGCGGCGGCAGCGATCATATCAATATTCACGCTGCCGGCCAGCACGCGGCCATGCTGGTGGTCGGTGTGGTTGCCGCCGATCTCGGTGCGGCCGGGGGCACTGTAAAGACCAGCTTCAGCATGGGGGCCAAAGGTGGCATCCAGACCATTCAGAACAGCTTCGTAGCGGGCAGCCTGTGCAGGAGTTTCTTCGGGCGCACAGCAGTAAAGTGCTGCCAGCCGGGCAGCGTGAGCGCCGCTGGAAAGCTCCTGCTTCCATGCGGAAACAGATTTCATCATAGGATAATCCTCCTTTTGAGCGGGTTGGAACTGCAGTGCAGGGCCGCATACAGGATGCTCTGCACACTTCTGTCCTTATCATATAAAATCCGGACAGAAAAAACCATGTGTTATTGTTGCATCTGGATGAAAAGTTGCAAAAAGACTGAAATTGGCGCACAGAGTGGAATTTGACGGTTGAAATAAAATTAGATATAAAACGGAAAAACCATTGGCAAAAATGCCTGCAAATCCACGGCTTTGCGTGGGACGGACGAGGCCTGCACAACATGGAGATTTGCGCTTTGAAAAAACAGGGAAAAAGCTCATGGGCCTTTTCCCTGTTTCCCAAAATATTATTTTGTAAACTCGTTTCCGGTCAGGCCGTCCATGTTCAGCATCCCTTCCAGTGCGGCCACATCTGCCGAAACGTCCAGTGCGTCGGACTGGAACAGCTTGTCCAGCTGATTTTCAAAGGCGGTCACCAGCAGGTCCATGCTGCGCTCGATGTTCTTTTTGACATCGGCGATGTTTTCCCCCTGCACATCCTGCGCAGGAAGGCTGGCGTAGGTGTTCAGCAGCTTGAGGGCGGTGGGCAGATAGTAGTCCATGAATTTCTGCAGCTGAGCCTTTTTGCCGGGGTCTTGCTTTGCCAGCTCAAAGATGCGGGCACTGACCGCTTCCAGACGGCTGATCTTGGTGGTCATCACGGGGTCCGGGATGGCATCGTTGACCTGCCGCAGCTGCTGCAGAATTGCGGTATATTGGTCCGCTGGTGCAGGTTCTGGGGCGGGCGCAGGCTTCGGTTTCCGGGGCGGCTGGGGAGCCGCGCCGCGCACTACCAGAGTATTGGTGCGGTTATCAATGTAAGCATCTGCACCGAAGTAACCGTGGGAAATAGCACTTTCCACCACGGTGCGGCCCTTTGCGGCATCGATGCCCGCGGCAGCAAACAGCTCGTCCAGCGGAATATTGTCGCGGTCGCCTGCGATCTTGTCCAACAGGCGTTCCAGCTTGCGGGTACGATCCATGCGCAGGCCGGTTAGCAGAGCAGCACCGCCGCCCAGCATCTGGGCAATGGCGGTAAACGCCTCCATCATGCTGTCAGCGCCATCCATGAACAGAGTGCTGAAGCCCGCGAACAGAAAGACAGCACCGCCGATGGTGCACAGGGTGGTAAGGAGTTTGTGACGCTCCTTAGCGTCCTTCTGCTCTTTGGTGGGAACATCGTGGCCGTAAGTTGGCTCGGTTTCCTGCCGGGGTGCCGTCTGCGCAAGGGCGGGGCCGAGGTCGGAACGATAGTCTGCCTGCGCCTGCGCAGCAGCCGTTTCCTCTTTTTCGGCGTTTTTATCGATGCTTTTTAAGATGAACAGCAGCACGCCCAGCGGTGCCGACATGGCAAACACAATAAAGATGGCAATGGTGGGAATGTGGGCAAAATAATGTTTTTTGGGCTGCATGAGCAAAAACCTCTCAATTTATCCTGACTGTCCGGCAAAAGAACAGAAAAAGACCGCGTTCCACTCTATTATAGCGGAGCACGGCCTTTTTGTTAAGGGGGAAATATTGATGTGCGTGGAAGCGGCAGGGGAGTAAGTCTGCTGCCTACCGGAAAAAGTTACTTCATCAGACTGCAGACGGCCTCGGCGTAGGCGGCGGGATCATCCACCGGCAGGCCTTCGATCAGCTGAGCCTGTGCGTACAGCAGAGCACTGTACTTCTTGAGCTTGTCGGTGTCACCGGCCTCCTGTGCGGCCTTGAGCACGGCAAACACGGGGTGGTTGACATTCAGTTCCAGAACCTTATCGCTCTTTACGCCTTCGCTGCCGGGCTGCTTGGACAGCACTTTTTCCATCTCAATGGACAGCGGGCCGTCAGCACTCAGGCACACAGGGTGATCCTTCAGGCGGGTAGAGACCTTGACCTCTTTCACCTTGCCGTCCAGTGCGTCCTTCATGGCATCGAACAGGTTCTTGTTCTCAGCGGTAGCGTCCTCGGCGGCCTTCTTCTCTTCCTCGGTCTCAAGGCCCAGATCACCGCTGTTGACATTCTTGAACTCCACGGTGCCGTCCTTGCCTTCGGCATCCTTGCGGGGATAGGTGCGCAGGATCTGCAGGCAGAACTCATCCACATCCTCGGTCAGCAGCAGGACGTCATAGCCCTTATCCATGACCAGTTCAGCGGCGGGCAGCTTTGCCAGACGGTCGGTAGAATCACCGGCAGCGAAGTAGATATACTTCTGCTCAGCGGGCATCTTGTCTACATACTCCTGCAGAGTGACCATCTTCTGCTCCTTGGCAGACCAGAACAGCAGCAGGTCGCGCAGCAGCTCGGCGTGCATGCCGTAGTCGGAGTAAGCACCGAACTTGATCTGACGGCCGAACTCTTTCCAGAATTCCTCGTACTTCTCGCGGTCATTGGCCAGCATGGCGTGCAGCTCGTTCTTGATCTTTTTTTCCAGAGCGTTGTGGATCAGCTTGAGCTGGTTGTCCTTCTGCAGCATCTCGCGGCTGATGTTCAGGCTCAGATCCTGACTGTCCACAATGCCCTTGACGAAGCTGAAGTAATCGGGCAGCAGGTCGGCGCACTTCTCCATGATGAGCACGCCGGATGCGTACAGGGCCAGACCCTTTTCATAATCCTTGGTGTAGAAGTCGTAGGGACGGTGGCTGGGCACGAACAGCAGGGCATTATAATTTGCAGTGCCCTCGGTGCGGCTGACGATGACGCGGGCGGGGTCGGTATAATCACCAAACTTTTCCTTATAGAAATTCGCGTACTCCTCGTCGGTCACTTCGCTCTTCTGCTTTTTCCAGATGGGCACCATGCTGTTCAGAGTTTCCAGCTCGGTGTAAGTCTCCCATTCGGGCTTATAATCCTCCGGCTTGGGATCGGGTTCCGGCTTCTGGCGCTCGTGCTGGCGCTCCATCTGGATGGGATAGCGCACATAGTCGCTGTACTTCTTCACGATGGCCACGATGCCGTACTCATCGAGGAAGTTGTCGTAGTGGTCCGTCTCAGTATCCGGCTTGATGTGCAGGATGATCTGGGTGCCTGCGGTGTCCTTCTGGGCGGGGGTCATTTCGTAGCCGTCCACACCGGAGGACTCCCACTGCCATGCTTCATCCGAGCCATAAGCCTTGGAAATGACGGTGACTTTATCGGCTACCATGAAGGAAGAGTAGAAGCCGACACCAAACTGACCGATGATATCGATGTTCTCGTCCTTGTTGTCCTTCTTGAAATCCAGAGAACCGGAGTGAGCAATGGTGCCCAGATTCTGCTCAAGTTCCTCTTTGGTCATGCCGATGCCGTTATCCTCAATGGTCAGGATGCGGTTCTCCTTATCGCGGGTGATGAGGATGCGGAAATCGCCCTTGTTCATGCCCACAGAAGGATCGGTCAGGCTCTTATAATAGAGCTTATCGATGGCATCCGATGCGTTGGAGATCAGCTCGCGCAGGAAAATTTCCTTATTGGTGTAGATGGAGTTGATCATCATATCCATCAGCTTTTTGCTTTCAGCCTGAAATTCTTTCTTAGCCATAATGCAAAACCTCTTTTTATCTGTATTCGGCACCAAGCACTCGGAATAGGATATTGCTTTTGAATACTTAGCACTCGTAACTTTCGAGTGCTAATATACACCGACGAAAAGCAAAAATCAAGGGCTTTCATAAAAAGTTTAAAAAATGGTTCGTTTTGTGCTATAATGAACCGCAAAGGATGCTGTAAAAGGAGGAAATATCATGCAGCTGAAACAGCTGGAACTGGCCGGCGGTGGGACACTGACCGTTTATCTGCGTGATTGCTGTGAGCGGATGCCGAATGTGCTTGACCGGCCATTGGTGCTGGTGGTGCCCGGCGGCGGCTATACCCATGTGAGTGCCCGCGAGGGCGACCCGGTGGCGCTGCAGTTTGCGGCGGCGGGGTACCACACCGCTGTGCTGGACTACGCCATCTGCGAAAAGGCAAAGGACTACATGCCGCTGCGCCAGCTGGCCGAGGCTATCGGTCTTGTGCGACAGCACGCGGCCCAGTGGCATATCCTGCCGGAAAAAATTGCCGTGTGCGGCTTTTCAGCGGGCGGCCACCTGGCCCTTTCCGGTGCTGTGCTGGACATTCCCGGCGAAGCGGCCCAGCCCCGGCCCAATGCGGTCATTCTGGGCTATCCGGTGGTCACGGCAGGGCAGTATGCCCACCGCGGCAGCTTTGTGCAGCTGGCGGGCAGCGCCGACCCGGCGGCACAGCAGGTGTTCGGGCTGGAGGATAAGATCACGCCGCAGACGCCGCCGGTGTTCGTATGGACCACCATGGAGGATGCCACCGTTCCGGTGGAGAACACCCTGATGCTGGTGAACGCTCTGCACCGGGCGGGTGTGCCATGCGAGGCACATCTGTTTGAAAAGGGGGTGCACGGTACCAGCATCAGCACGGCAGAGGTGGACCAGCCCAGCCGCCACCGGCATCACTGGGTGGAACTGGCAGTGGAATGGCTGGAAGACACTTTTGCCTTTTCCGTCTGTTAAGTCTGGATATATTTGAACGAACCTACAAAAAATTCACAATTAAACTGTTGACTTGCATAAGCCTTTGACGTATACTGGTCAGCAGGGACAAACTAAAGGAAGAAGGAAATACCTATGGTTATGGACCCGACCCTGCCGCGCATCTCTGTGCGCGACCTGATGATGCAGGCTTTTCTCACCGGATGGGAGCTTTCGGACAAGACGGTCTCGCAGGACGAATACCTGCAAAGCTCCATTCAGGTGATCGAAATGCTGCAGGTGGAACCGGAAAACCTTTATGCCGAAGAAGGCCTTGGCCTGCCGGACGGCGAAGAAGTGGATCATCTGGACGACTGGCTGCGTGCCGACGGCCAGTGGCTGTACTACGGTGTAGAGGAAGAAAATTTCTTCCTGATCCAGTGGTACCCGGACGAAGCCGCCGCAAAGGCAAAACTGGCCCAGCTGGAAGAACTGGGCGACGGCAAGCAGTATCTGGTAGATTTTTCCCTCAAGCGGGAGAACCCTTCCAGTGCAGAGAACTTCGGCAATTCCAATCCGGTCCAGCTCCGCTCCTGAAAACATCACCTTAAAGCGAAAGGAAATTTTGCAGCATGCAGCTTTCTGAGATCGAGCGCGAACAGCTTTATGCCATCGTTGAAAAATACGATCATCACCCGGAGGTGCAGCGGATGCGGGAGTACATCCAGCACGGTTCTGTCACCACCTACCAGCATTGCAAGAATGTGGCGCTGGTGAGCTTTTGGCTCAACCGCCGTCTGCATCTGCACGCTGACGAGACCTCGCTGGCAGTGGGTGCCCTGCTGCATGATTTTTATCTGTACGACTGGCACACCACCGGTACCTTTCACGGCCTGCGCCGCCTGTTTGAGATGCACGGCTTCTCCCATCCGGGTTATGCCTGCGTCAATGCAAAGCGGGTGTTCAGCATTACCAGAAAGGAACAGAGCATCATTGCAAGCCACATGTGGCCGCTGACCTTCCGTCATGTGCCCACCTGCCGCGAAGCAGTCATCGTCTGTCTGGCCGATAAGTACTGCGCCGTGGTGGAAAGCATGTTCCAGCGTTCCCGCGCCGGTGCCGTGGTGGACGGCAGCGTGGACATCGACGGCGAAGAGTGGTAAGCCTGTTTTTACCTTTATCATTTTATCAATGGACAAAAAAGAACTCCGCAGCCTCAGGGCGCGGAGTTCTTTTGCATCTTATAGCTTTTTATAGCCTTCCGGTTCATTGGCGGCAGCGCGGTATTCCATTAAGAATGTGTCCAGCCAGCGGCCGTGACAGTCGCGGGCAATGCGTTCCCGGCGGCCCACTAAGCGAAAGCCGCATTTTGTGTGCAGGGCGCGGCTGGCAGCGTTGTCCTGCAGCACGGTGGACTGCAGTGTCCAGTAGCCGGCCTTTTCTGCCTGATGGCACAGCTCGGTCAGCAGGTGATAGCCAAGGCCATGGCCCCGGAACTGCTCACCCACGTAAATACTCACCTCGGCAACGCCGCGGTAGCACCAGCGCGGGTCCACCCGGCGCAACGCCGTCCACCCGGCGATCACGCCGTCGGCCAGCAGTACCAGTCGGCATTCTTTTGCGTGGGAAGCATCCCACGCAGAATACGGCGGACAGGTGGTCTGAAAAGTGGCATGTTCTGTAGCAATGCCCTCCAAATAAATTCTGGAAACAGCGCTCCAGTCTTCCGGCTCCATGGGCCGGATCTCGATTTTACTCATATTTCGATCCCGGCGGAAAGTGCATAGCTTTCCGCGCCCTCAACTCTCAAAAATATCCGGCTCCAGTATAGCAGAATTTGCGGTGCGGTACAAGCGCCGTACTGCACAGAAATTTCTTTGACAAGCGGAAGGTTTGTGATACAATAAATCATAACAAAGAAAAGCACGGCAGGATACGCCGCTGCAGAATGGAGGATGTCCCAAAATGAAGTGGATCAGAACGATGGTGTGCGCGCTGGGAATGCTGGCGTGCGTATCGCTTTCGGCATTTGCTGCAGAGTACGGCGAGCCGAACATCACAACAAAGACGACCATGAAAGAGCTGCGGGAGAACCCCAGCATCAAAGGCTCCGGCTACTATACCTACTGCAACGAATGGATCGAGGGCAGCACGCAGTACGATGATACGCCCATTGAGGGCTATGTAAGCTACGCGGCTGCCGAGGATGCCGCCGAAGGCATGAACCTTGTGATCGAAAACTACAACAGGGGCGTACAGATCACATGGCAGGTGTATACCCCGGAAGAAATTGCGGAAAATTCTTCTCTGGGCATGGTGCAGCTGTATTATTTCCCGGCTAAAACAGCCAACGCAAAGTACGCCATCGTGGTGCCCGGCAACGGTGGCAACACCACCGCAGAGCTGAACGAGGGTGCATCCATTGCCAACCAGCTGCACGAGCTGGGCTATGCGGCTTTTGTGCTGCGGTACCGCTCTTTCCTGAATGCATCCGATAATGCGCCACTGTACGATATTGCCAATGCCGTAAAGTACCTGACCGAAAATGCAGATCAGTTTGGCGTTCAGCGCGAAAACTATGCGCTGATGGGCTTTTCTTCCGGCGGACACATCGTGGGCCTGATCGGCTCAGACAACGAAAAGTTCGGCTATAAGGCATTTGGCCTCCCACAGCCTGCGGCGCTGCTGCTGGGTTACCCCATCAACGATTTCTTTGAGGTGAAGCCGCTATATCAGCTGGCCATTGACCCGCTGGTGCTTGGCTGGCGTTACTACTGGGCCGATATTTCGGATGTGGTGAACGAAAACTTTACCCCTACCTATTTCTTCTACGGCAAAAATGATCTTTATATGCAGCGCATGTGCTACTCCCAGCAGGGGCCGCTGCTGGAGCGCAAGCTCCGGGAGAGCGGGGCTGTTTATGAGTGCCATGTGTACGAGAACGCACCCCACGCCATTGGCCCGGGCCGCCACACCGATGCGGACGGCTGGATCCGGCAGGCAACGGCATTCTGGGAAAAACAGTGTAAATAAAGAGATAAACGGGGGATTGCTGTGAGAAAACGATTGCGCACGGTGATGTTTGGTATTGGCCTGATGATCCTGCTGGCACAGCCGGCGTTTGCGGAGGAGCTTGGTCAGGCCAACATCACACCGGACATGACGATGCAGGAGATCCGCAGCAACCCTGTGATGCAGCAGAGCGGGCTGTTTTTGTATGGCTCCTTCGGCGAGGGGACCCAATGGACCCGCAGCCGACTGGAAAACCAGACCCTGCAGGAATACGCATGGGGGCAGACGGTGCCGGAAACAACGGCGGCGCTGAACCTTGCGGTACAGAATGTGAAGGACGGAGTTCAGGTGACGTGGCAGGTCTACAGCCCGGAGGAGACCGAGGTGGATCCTTCGCTCGGATGCGTACAGCTGTTTTATTTTCCGGGAAGCGATCCCGATGGCAAATATGCGATCGTGATGGGCGGCAATGCGCTGACCATCAACGGCACATTTGGCGAGGGCCTGCCGACAGCGTGGGAACTGCATGAAAAAGGCTATACCGTGTTTGTTCTGCGCTACCGCGCATGGACCGACCTTGGCGACAATGCACCGCTGCAGGATCTTGGCAATGCGGTGAACTTTATTACCGCCCATGCGGAACAGCTCCGGGTGCAGCCGGAGGATTACGCGATCGTTGCCTACTCGTCCGGCGCGCAGGTCGCGGGCATATTTGCCAACCAGAAGCGCGGCTACGGAGCCTTTGGTGCCCAGAAGCCGGGCGCACTGATTCTGGGGTACCCGATCGTTGATTTCTCTATTATAAAGCCGGTGTATCACATCGTATATGATCCGACCGCATGCGGATGGCGCTATTACTGGACCGACCTGAATCAGGCAGTGGATGACGATTACCCGCCGGTTTATTTCTGGCGGGGCGACAATGACACGATCCTCGGGCCGGACACAAGCTTTTACGAAGCGTTTGAACAGGCTCTGCAGAAACACGGTGTGGCGTACCAGAGAACGGCCTTTGCGGATGCACCCCATGCGGTCTCGATTGGCCGCGGCACGGCTGCGGATGGATGGCTGGATGAAGCCGCTGCCTTCTGGGAGGAACAGGTCGGCTGAAAAGGAGATGTTGAGTTGAAACACAGGATATGCACCGCAGCAGCCTGTATCTGTCTGCTGCTGATGATGGCGCTGCCCGCATTTGCAGCAGAGTATGGCGAGCCGGATATCACGCCGCAGACCACCATGGGCGAGATCCGCTCGAACCCCAGCATCCTTGGCGCAGGCGTTTGGACCTATTCCAAGGAGCAGAACCTGCCCGGCACCGAGGACTGGTGCAATGACCAGACGCTGGAAAAATATGTGAGCAGCCATGTGGCACAGGATTGTGCCGATGGTCTGAACCTGCTCATCCGCAATTACAATGCGGGCGTGCAGATCACCTATAAGCTCTACTCGGAGCAGGAGATCGCCGAGGACAGCTCCCGCAACAATGTGGAGTTCTATTACTACCCGGCCAGCACGCCGGATGCAAAGTATGCGCTGGTGCTCTCCGGCAACATCTTCAACCGCACGGCAGAGTTAAAGGAGTGCATCTCCACAGCTTACCAGCTGCACCAGAAAGGCTATGCGGTGTTCGTGATGCGCTACCGCGCCTACCCGGATAACGACAACAACAGCCCCATGGAGGACATTGCACGGGCGGTGAAGTACATCACCGGCCACGCACAGCAGTTCGGTGTGCAGACGGAAAGCTACGCCCTGATCGGCTATTCTTCCGGCGGACATCTGGCGGGCCTGTTTGCATCGGACGCTCTGGGCTATAAAAACTATGGCCTGCCCAAGCCCGGCGCAGTGATCCTGGCGTATCCCATCGTGCAGTTTTCCGAGAGCACACCGATCTACCGTGTGGGCATCGACCCCTTTGTGTGCGGCCGGTTCTACTATGAATACAGCCTTGCCGACCTGATCACAGAGGACTATCCGCCGGTGTACTTCTGGTATGGCAGGGATGACCTGACCTTGAACCTGCTGTGCTGGCCGCTGCAGGGGCCGGCCCTCAGCAAGGCACTGGCCGCGCATGGCGTACCTTACAAAGAAGTGGTATATGACCACGCAGCCCATGGCATCGGCCTTGGCCGCGGCACGGCTGCGGATGGCTGGCTGGACGAAGCCGCTGCCTTCTGGGAAGAACAGACAAAATAATATAAAGTACGCAGATCCGGGCTTTGCAGCTGCACAGCCCGGATTTTGCAATAGGAGACATTATGGAATTTTTAGCGTTTCTTTACACGGTGCTTCTGGTGGCCATCTGCCTGATGATGGCCCTGCTGCTGTACCGCTCGGCAAAGCCTGCCGCAAACCGGGACGATGCAGAACGGAAGGAATGGCTGCGTCAGCAGCTGGAAGCGCAGAACCGCCAGATGGACGCGAAGCTGGCAGAGATGGCGCAGCAGAACCTTGCCGCTATGGGCCACATCAGTGAAACGCTGCAGGCCTCGGTGCAGAGCATGAGCACCGCCCTTGCCGCAGGGCAGGGCACTCAGCAGCAGACCATGGAGCAGCGCCTGCAGGGGCTGGAAGCCTCCAACGCCCGCAAGCTGGAAGAGATGCGCCGCACCCTTGCCGAGGGCATGACTGCCCTGCAGGCCCAGAACGCCCAGAAGCTGGACGAGATCCGCCATACGGTGGACGAACAGCTGCAGGATGCATTGCAGAAGCGGGTGACCGAAAGCTTCAAGGCGGTGAACGACCAGCTGGAACAGGTGTACAAGGGTCTTGGCGAAATGCAGAACCTTGCCGCTGATGTGGGCGGGCTGAAACAGGTGCTTTCCGGTGTGAAGACCCGCGGTATTCTGGGTGAGATCCAGCTGGGAGCCATTCTGGAAGAGATCCTTGCCCCGGAACAGTACGACACCAACGTGGCCACCATTCCGGGCAGCACCCAGCGGGTGGAGTACGCCATCCGGATGCCCGGCGCGGACGGCGGCACGGTGTGGCTGCCCATCGACTCCAAGTTCCCCGGCGACACCTATGCCCATTTACAGGATGCGCAGGCATCCGGCGACGCACAGGCCGTGGAGAACGCCCGCCACGCACTGGAGCTGGTGCTGCGGGCCGAGGCCAAGGACATCCGGGAAAAATATGTGGAGCCGCCCTACACCACGGCGTTCGGCATCCTGTTCCTGCCCTTCGAGGGTTTGTATGCCGAGGTGGTGAACGCGGGCCTGCTGGAAGTGCTGCAGCGGGACTATCAGGTGAACATTGCAGGCCCCAGCACCATGGCAGCGCTGCTCAACAGCCTGCAGATGGGCTTCAAGACCCTTGCCATCCAGAAGCGCTCCGGTGAGGTATGGCAGCTGCTGGGTGCGGTGAAGACCGAATTTGACAAGTTCGGGCAGGGACTTTCCAAGATGCAGCAGCGCCTGCGCCAGACCGACGAAGAGCTGGATAATCTCATTGGCGTGCGCAGCCGTGCCATCAGCCGCAAGCTGCGCGCGGTGCAGACCATGGACGAAAGCGCTGCTGCCGCTCTGCTGGAACTGGATGCTGAGCCGGGCAAACCGGTGGCGGCACGTCTGCCGGAGAATGGGGAAGAGCTCTGATGTGCAGAATATTCCCACGTTATCCCTTGCGATTTTTCTGACGATGTGGTATGATAGGAACTGTTCTCAGAAACAACCGCCGCAGAAACGCGGCACTGCATAAAAATATAAATAAGGAGACCGAGCATTATGAGCGTAAACAAGATCAGTGAAGCCATTTTGGGCGTTGGCGTGGATGATACCACCATCGACCTGTTCGAGAGCCAGTATCCGGTGCCCACCGGCGTGAGCTATAATTCCTATGTCATTCTGGACGAAAAGACCGCCGTTCTGGACACGGTGGATGCCCGCGCTACCGAGCCGTGGCTGGAAAACCTGACTGAAGCTCTGGCAGGCCGTAAGCCGGATTATCTGGTGGTCTCCCACATGGAGCCGGACCACGGTGCCAACATTGCAAAGCTGGCGGCACTCTATCCTGAGATGCAGGTGGTGGGCAACGCCAAGACTTTCCTGTATATGGATCAGTTCTTTGGTGCTGATGCTGTGGCAAAGGAGCGCCGCGTGGTGGTGAAGGACGGCGAGAGCCTGAGCCTTGGCACCCACACCCTGACCTTTGTGTTTGCCCCCATGGTGCACTGGCCGGAGGTCATGGTCAGCTATGAATCCACCGAAAAGGTGCTGTTCTCCGCGGATGGCTTCGGTCGCTTTGGTGCTGTGGCAAAGTTTGACGAAAAGGCCGACTGGGCCAGCGAAGCCCGCCGCTACTACCTGAACATCGTGGGGAAATACGGCCCGCAGGTGCAGGCACTGCTGAAAAAGGCCGCGGCTCTGGACATCCAGACCATCTGCCCGCTGCACGGCCCGGTGCTGACCGGCGATCTGGGCAAGTATCTGAACTACTACGACATCTGGTCCAGCTACAAGCCCGAGGAGCCGGAAAAAATCCTTGTGGCAAGTGCTTCCATCCACGGCCACACCCGTGCAGCAGCCCACCTCATGGCCGAAAAGCTGCGTGCAAAGGGCGCAAAGGTCGTGGAGATGGACCTGACCCGCACCGATGTGTCCTATGCCGTTACAGAAGCCTTCCGCTGCGGAAAGATCGTGCTGGCCTGCGCCACCTACGACGGCTTCCTCTTCCCGCCGATGGAGAATCTGCTGACCCACCTCAAGACCAAGAGCTTCCAGAACCGCACGGTGGGTCTGATGGAGAATGGCACATGGGCACCCATGGCCGCAAAGCTCATGCGCGCCGAGCTGGAAGGCATGAAGAACATCACGGTCTGCGAGAATGTGGTCACCATCCGCAGTGCTGCCAATGCTGCTGCCGAAGCGCAGATGGATGCACTGGCTGCAGAAATCGTGGCAAAATAAAGCACTCTGGAAAAATACGCAAGATCCTCTGCCGACTGCCCGGCAGGGGATTTTTTTATTGAACCATGTGGAAGAGTTTGATATACTGAAAAGCAGAAGTTTATGGATGGAGGAATATCATGTCTGTAAAAATAAAAGCGGATATCAGACACTGGCTGCGGGAGTTGGATAAGAAATATTTCTTTGTGATGCTGGGCTTTGCGGTGATGGTCTATTTTCCGCTGATCAGCTTGAAGCTGACGAACACAGTGGATGGTCTGTGGACAACGGCTGAGTACATGGCGGGAGCATGGGAGCTTTCCAACGGACGATGGCTTTGGCTGGTGACCAGTTTTCTGCGTTTCAGTCTGCAGCTAGAACCCATCAATGCGGTGGTGTGCTTGGTGCTGGTTTCTCTTGGAGTCACCAGGCTTCATATGCTCTTCAAACCGGCATGGATGAGAACATCCTGCATTGACTGGCTCGCAGGTTTATGCTATGTTTCCAATGTTGTGGTCGGGTGCTATCTTTCGTTTCACTTCATTGCACCGGAGTACGGATTTTCGTTTTTCTTTGCAATGCTGGCTACAGAGCACGTGATCCGGGGAAAATCAGCCGTAAGCAGCATTGTGCCGGCAGCGGTGCTTTTGGCACTGAGCCTTGGCCTGTACCAGACGAACCTTGCCTGTTTCTGTCTGGTGCTGCTGGCCTATTTTCTCCTACTACTTTTCCAGAATGGAGAAAAACAAAAGATTCGGGAATATATTTGCAAAAGCCTGGCAAGTGCTGCATCCGGCGCAGTGCTGTATCTGCTGATCTTAAAGATTACACTGTGGGCGACGGGAACGGCGATGGCCGATTACCAGGGTGGTGCAGATATTTCAGTGTCTGGAATTCTGAAAAATCTTCCTTCCAGCGTTGCAAAGTGCTATGAGCTTTTTTATCGGTATTTCTTTGGCACCCTTGTAAAACACAATATGCTGCAGGAAACTGCAGTTGTATTTGTTTTGATTTTTTGTGTGGTGGGTGCCGCGCTTGCGTGCAGACTGGTTCGGCTCATACGCCGGAAGGATTGGGAAAACACTTTCTATGGCACAGCAGCGCTGCTGGTGCTGCCCATGATGTGCACGGTATTTATGGTGGCAACCTCGCAGGCGTCGTTTTATATTCCCATGTCCGGAGGTCTGGCCTTGTTCCTGCCGGTCTGTTTCTGGCTATTGGACAGCAGCCGGGAGGGAGAAACAGCCTGTGATGCGTTCCGCAAATGCTGGAATAAAGCAGAAAAAGCACTGATCCTGCTTACGGCGGCTGCTGTCGTTTACGGGAGCGTATTCATGTCGGCTATCGATCAGCAGGCGATGTATGAGGGACGCAAGGCAACAAAACAAATCGCGGACCTTGTGGCCGATGAGCTGGTGGCAGAGGGCTATTATGATTTGCCGGAAAAACTGCCAGTGATGCTGGTAGGCCGCCCCAGTGCAAGCCCACTGTTCCGGACACACGTCATCTATTGGGATGCGAACGACTACGCACAGGTGGGCCTTTTCGAAAAAGAAAATGCCGCTACAATGCGCTATTCATGGAATGCGGTGTTTCGTGACCTCACACCGATGCAGCTGGAGCTGTGCAGTGATGAGGTATATGACGAACTGATCCGGACAGAAGAAATCAAACGAATGCCGACATTCCCTGAGAAAGGCTCCATGCAGGAAATGGACGGTGTATATGTGATCAAAATTTCAGAGGATTATCTGATCGATGAATAACAAATGAGCCTGAGAACATAAAACAGGACAGATGGAGAAAATAACGATGAAAGAAAAAATCGATGTACAGAAACCGGACGACCTTGGGCTGGATATATCGGATCTAAGATATTTTCTGGTGATGCTGCTGTTTTCGGCGGTAGTGTTTTTCCTGCTGATCAGCCAGCGGCTGACCAATACATTTGACGGATTGTGGAACAATACATGGTTCTTCGGCGGCTATTGGCAGGTAGTCACGGGCCGATGGCTCTGGCCGGTGATCGATGCGCTGCGGTTTGGCATCCAGACGGAACCTTTCAATTCATTGCTGACGCTTTCCATGTCGGCGCTGGCTGTCACCCTGCTTCGGAAGTTTTTTACAGAGAAGGATTCTGTCGTGACCTATCTGGCGGGTATGGCTGTTCTGGCCAGCACGGTCACTGGAATACAGCTGTCATATCGGTTTCAGTCGCCGGTGTTTGGCTGCTCATTTTTGTTTTCTGTTCTGGCGGCAGAGCGTGTGGTTCGTGCCGCAGATTTTAGAAAAGCGGTCGTACAGGGAGCACTGCTTCTGGTCATGAGCCTTGCGTGCTATCAGACGAGCCTTGATAACTTTTGTCTGCTCCTGCTGACATATCTTCTGCTGCTTCTGTTCCGCAATGTGGACAGAGAAAAGGTCCATGCCCACATTGGAAGAAGTCTTTGCAGCGCAGCTGCAGGAATGGTTTTGTATTTCCTGCTCACAAAGCTGATCGTATGGGCATGTGGATGGCAGATGGCAAGTTATAATGGAGGAGCGGATGTTTCGGTACTTTCTATACTGAAAAATCTGCCCAATGCCATTGCAGAGACCTACCAACTGTTTGGAGCTTACTTTTTTCAGAATTACTATCGGCATAACATTCTGCAGCCGGTGGGCTTTTTCGTTTTGGTATTTCTGGCGCTGAGCATCGGACTGCTGAACCGCTTCAGAAAAATGCTTCACCGGAAAAATTGGGAATATATCCTTCTGGGAGTGGCAGCGCTGATCGTTTTGCCCATCATGTGCAATGCCATCATGCTGATCACAAGCGAGGCGGTCTGGCTTTTGCAGATGGGCGAAGGATTGAATCTGTTCGTGCCAGTATGTCTGCTGCTGCTTGAAGGGACGCGCACAAATCAGCCTATGGTAAAAAAGTATGTACGTGCTGCCCGGACAGGGGCTGTAGTACTTGCGGTTTTGGTCGTCTATGGCAATGTCTGCTCTGCCGTGATCGATCAGGAAGCTATGTATGAGGGAAGAAAAACACTCAAGAGCATGTCGGATCACATTGCGGACGACCTGATGAGCAGCGGATATTTTGACGATAACGAGCAGCTGCCGGTACTGTTTGTGGGCAGACCCAGCTCGAACTCCAGTTTTATGAAGAGGGAGTATTACCTCTATGCAAATCCGTATGCGCAGATGGGCCGCTTCTGGCTGAACGATTACTCGGCCAGAGCGTCTTGGAAAGCGGTTTTCAGGGATATTACTCCGGCAAAACTCAAGCATTGCTCGGTGGAACAGTATGGGGAACTGTACAGCAGAACAGAGCTGGAACAGATGCCAGTCTATCCGCAGGAAGGATATATCCAGCAGATCGACGGTGTGGTCGTGGTAAAAATTTCAGATGATTACAAAGTTGATAAAGAGTTTGCGCCACTAATCAACCTGGGAGAATTGTTTCAGCTCATAATGGATGACATAAACGATTCATAATGGCTGCGGCTTTGTGAAAAAACCTCCACCGAACGCGATTTTTGCGGAAAGTGGCTGCACAGCCCTTGCAAACTGTCCCGAAATGTGGTAACATAGCTCTTGGTTATAAAACCTGAATACTCCCAAACGCAGCGACGGAGAGAGTAGGCATGGCGTACACGGCAAAGAGAGAAGCTTCACCGGCTGAGAGGGCTTCCGGGTGTATCTGTGCTGAAGTTCGCTCCTGAGCGGTCTGTGCGAAACAGCAGTAGTACAGAACGGCCACGCCCCGTTACGGCGTTCTGAGAGCTGCCCGGCATCTGTGCACGGGTGGAAACCGGGTGGTACCGCGGAGCTAAGAATCAACGGCTTCGTCCCTTTTGCCTGAGAAATCGGGCAGGGGACGGAGCTTTTTTTGTTGCACTCCGCTCATCAACACGAAGAATAAAGGAGAGAACATCCATGCAAGCAATGATCGACGAGCTGGCAAAACAGGCCGCTGAAAGCCTTGGTCAGGTGTCCGGCAAGGAAACGCTGGCCTCCTTCTGGCAGGAGTACCTCAGCAAAAACGGCAAGATCCCTGCCCTGATGAAGAATCTGCGCACCGTTGCGCCGGAAGAGCGCCCCGCTATGGGCAAGATCATCAATGAACTCAAGGCAAAGGTTCAGGCAGATTACGACGCTGCTGCAGAACAGGTGAAGCAGGCAGAGCTTGCTGCCCGCAATGCTGCGGAGACGGTGGATATCACCCTGCCCGCCAAGACCCGCTCTGTGGGCGGTCTGCACCCGCTGACCCTGATCACCAACCAGATCATCGACGTGTTCTCCGGCATGGGCTTTTCGGTGGGCACCTTCCCGGAGATCGAGGACGACGACCACAACTTTACCCGCCTGAACGTGCCCAAGGATCACCCGGCACGCGACATGCAGGACACCTTCTACCTGTCGGAGGAGTTCCTGCTGCGTACCCAGACTTCCGGCGGCCAGATCCGCACCATGGACGTTCAGAAGCCGCCCATCAAGATCTTGATGCCCGGCCGTGTGTTCCGCTCCGACTCCGACGCCACCCACAGCCCCATGTTCCACCAGATGGAAGGTCTGGTGGTGGATAAGGGCATCACGCTGGGCGACCTGCAGGGCGCCCTGAACACCTTCGTGCAGAAGCTGTTCGGTGCCGACACCCGCACCCGCCTGCGTCCTTCTTACTTCCCGTTCACCGAGCCCAGCGTGGAGGTGGACGTGAGCTGCTTCGAGTGCCACGGCAAGGGCTGCCCGCTGTGCAAGCACACCGGCTGGATCGAGGTGCTGGGCGGCGGCGTTGTCAACCGCAAGGTGCTGGAGAACTGCAATATCGACCCGGACGAGTATTCCGGTTTCGCCTTCGGCATTGGCATCGAGCGTATCGCTATGCTGAAGTATGGCATCAACAACATCGGCCTGATGTTCGAGAACAACCTGCAGTTCCTCAAGCAGTTCCACGAATAAGAGGGGAGAGAAGAGACAATGAAAGTACCTTTCAGCTGGTTAAAAGAATTTGTAGATATCGACGTTACTGCGCAGGAACTGGAGGAAAAGCTCTTCTCCTGCGGCTTTGAGGTCGAAGAGCTGATCCCGCTGGATGCAGGCATCAGCAAGGTGGTCGTCGGCAAGATCGTGGAGATGGAAAAGCAGGAGGGCACCCACCTGACCAAGTGTGTGGTGGACTGCGGCGACTACGGCCACGACATCCGCATCAGCACCGGTGCCACCAACATGAAGCTGGGCGACTGCGTGCCCGCTGCTCTGGATGGCTCCACCCTGCCCGGCGGCATCAAGATCAAGGCCCGCAAGATGCAGGGCGTGGAGTCCAACGGTATGCTGTGCTCCGGCGAAGAGCTGGGCCTGAACGACGATCTGTTCCCGGGCTCTGAGGTCTACGGCCTGCTCATCCTGCCCGAGGATTCTGTCCCCGGCACCGACATTGCTCCCGTGGTGGGTCTGGACGACTATATCTTTGATATCTCCATCACCGCGAACCGCCCGGACTGCCAGTCCGTTCTGGGCATCGCCCGTGAGGTGGCTGCCGTTCTGGGCAAGCCCCTGCACATGCCCGCCATGGACTACAAGGCCGTCTGCGAGCCGGATGCGCCCATCACCGTCAAGGTGGAGGCACCGGACCTGTGCCCCCGCTACATGGCACACTATGTGCGCAACATCCGCATGGGCGAGTCTCCCCGCTGGATGAAGCGCCATCTGGCTCTGTGCGGCCTGCGCTCCATCAGCAATGTGGTGGATATCACCAACCACACCCTGCTGGAAATGGGTCAGCCCATGCACGCCTTTGACCTGAACAAGGTCGCCGGCCGCACCATCGATGTGCGCCGCGCCCATGCGGGCGAAAAAATCGTCACGCTGGATGAGAAGGAGTTCACTCTGAACCCCAACAATCTGGTCATCTGCGATGCCGAAAATCCGGTGGCACTTGCCGGCATCATGGGCGGCGCAAACTCCGGCATGGATGAGAACACCACCAGCCTGCTGTTTGAGTGTGCCACCTTTGCCCGCGATTGCGTGCGTAAGACCAGCCGCGCTCTGGGCCAGAACAGCGACTCTTCTGCCCGCTACGAGAAGGGCGTGGACCGTCACTCTCCTGAACTGGGCCTTGCCCGTGCCCTGCACCTGATCCAGGAGCTGGACTGCGGCGACATCACCACACTGGAATATGACCTGACCGATGGCCGCCCGATGGAGCGCAAGCACATCGTTACCACTCCGGCTAAGATCTGCGGCGTGCTGGGTATCATCGTGCCGGATCAGACCATGATCGACATTCTGCAGCGTCTGGAGTTCACGGTGGATGTACAGGCCGATGGCAGCTGGGACGTGTCCGCACCCCTGTACCGCGAGGACGTGGAGAGCTTCCCGGATCTGGCCGAGGAGGTCATCCGTGAGTACGGCTACGACCACATTGTGCCCACCTTCCTGAACACTGCCTCCGTTACAAACGGCGGTCTGAACTATGACCAGAAGCAGCAGCTCAAGACCAAGCGTTTGCTGGCTGCACAGGGCTTCTATGAGGCCTCCACGCTGGCCTTCTACTCCAACGCAGAACTGGATATGCTGCACATCCCGGCGGATGATGAAGCCCGCAAGGCCATCCGCATCCTGAACCCCATCAGTGAGAATCTGTCCATCATGCGTACCCTGCTGGCTCCCTCCATGCTGAACGTCATTGTGGACAATCTCAAGAAGGGCAACACGGAAGGCCGTCTGTTCGAGATGGCACCGGTGTATCTTGCCAAGGAACTGCCCATCAATGAGCATCCGCACGAGCGCCAGACCCTGTGCATCGGCGCATTCGGCCCTGAAGAAGATTTCTTCACCGTCAAGGGTGCACTGGAAGCACTGGCAGCTGGCTTTGGCCTGAGCTTTGACTACAAGCGCGAGACCACCCCGTGGCTGCACCCCGGCATCAGCGCCGCTGTTTACTGTGGTGACAAGCGTCTGGGCGTGTTCGGCAAGCTGTCCAACGAGATCAACGGCGAGCTGGAAATTGCAAAGGATCAGAAGGACAACCAGAATATCTATCTGGGTGAGCTGGACTACGAGGCTCTGATGTCCTGCGTGGACGGTGAGCTGCGCTATCAGCCGCTCAGTCCCTACGCTGCTGTCAAGCGTGATCTGGCATTGGTCTGCGACGAAAAGATCACCTGCGGCGAGATCGAGGAGACCATCAAGAAGGCCAGCCCTCTGGTGGGTGAAATCAAGCTGTTCGATATCTACCGCGGCGCAAATCTCGGCGAGGGCAAAAAGAGCATGGCATTCACCCTGTCTCTGTCCGACCCGAAGAAGGAAGTCTCTGCGGAAGAAGTAGAGCGCGTGGTCAAGAAGATCCTCGGCAACCTGAAGTTCAAGCTGGGCATCGAGATCCGCTAACTCTATTATAGAAGTAATATAAGGCCGTCTGTGCAGGAATGTGCAGGCGGCTTTTTTGCGTAAAAAGAGAACGTTGAATACAAGAAAATGAACGTTTTTCAGCAGCGCAAGAAAAAAGATGAAAAAACCTGTCAAAAAGTGTTGACAAGGAGGCGGGGGTGTGGTATTATACTTGAGCGCCAAGCGCTGAGGCAAAAGAATGACTTCCAAAGCCTCAGCAGGAAGCCCTTGAAAAGAACCAATAGACGCTGAAAAGCTTTGCGGTTGCGAAAGCAATGAATCGCCCCAGTGGGGCGTTCAAGCAAACGGAGCGGTCTTGCGAAAGCAAGATGGAGGGGTCTCACCCCGACAAGCTCACGGTTGACACTGAGATGCTTGAAGCGCTCCAAGTTCAGAAAGTTCAAAAGCTTCTAAAAAATAAGGCTTGACAAAAAACCACTTCAGTGGTAAAATAAACAGGTCGTCAGCCGCAAGGCTGAGGCGCTACAGGACCTTGAAAATTGAACAATATCGAAAAACT